>CAUQNI010000001.1:0-285444 GCA_963519555.1 uncultured bacterium | reverse complement strand
CCATGTGGTGGAGTTTGATCATGTACATGACTCCGACAGAAACACGGTTATCAAACGGTTCACCAGTACGTCCATCGTAAAGGATTGTTTTGGCATCGCTATCCATACCTGCTTCTTTAACGGTTGACCAAAGATCTTCAGAACTTGCTCCGTCAAAGACTGGTGTCGCGATGTGAATACCAAGAGTACGAGCCGCCATACCAAGGTGGAGCTCCATAACCTGACCGATATTCATACGTGATGGCACCCCAAGTGGGTTCAACATGATGTCGACTGGAGTTCCGTCTGGAAGGTAAGGCATGTCTTCTACAGGAACGATACGAGAGACAACCCCTTTGTTTCCGTGACGTCCGGCCATCTTATCTCCGACCTTAATCTTACGTTTTTGAGCGATGTAGACGCGAACCAGCATGTTAACACCTGATTGCAACTCATCTCCATTTGCACGGGTAAAGATTTTAACATCACGAACGACACCATCGGCACCGTGTGGTACACGAAGAGAAGTGTCACGTACTTCACGAGACTTGTCTCCAAAGATAGCGTGCAAGAGACGTTCTTCAGCTGAAAGGTCTTTCTCACCCTTAGGTGTTACTTTACCTACAAGAATATCGCCTTCTTTAACCTCAGCACCGATACGGATAATACCCATTTCATCAAGGTCTTTAAGAGCATCTTCCCCAACGTTTGGAATTTCGCGAGTGATTTCTTCAGGCCCAAGCTTTGTATCGCGCGTTTCTGATTCGTATTCTTCAAGGTGAACAGATGTATAAACATCGTCTTTAACCAAGCGTTCGCTCATGATAACGGCATCCTCGAAGTTGTAACCTTCCCAAGTCATGTAGGCAACGATTGGATTTTGTCCAAGCGCCATTTCTCCATTTTCCATAGAAGGTCCGTCAGCGATAAAGTCGCCTTTTTCAACAACATCACCAACTTTAACAAGCGTACGTTGGTTGTAAGCTGTACCTGAGTTTGAACGACGGAATTTTTGGATGTGGTAAACGTCCAATGAACCATCTTCACGACGAACTTCTACCTTGTCAGCATCTGCATAAGTAACTTTACCATCATACTGAGCAATCACAGCCGCTCCTGAATCGTGGGCTGCTTGGTATTCCATACCAGTACCAACGTAAGGCGCTTTTGGATTAATCAATGGCACAGCCTGACGTTGCATGTTGGCTCCCATGAGGGCACGGTTGGAGTCATCGTTTTCCAAGAAAGGAATACATGCTGTCGCAACAGCAACTACCTGTTTTGGTGATACGTCCATGTAGTCAACAACATTAGCTGGATACTCTTGGTTGACCCCTTGGTGACGTCCCATGACAACTTTTTCAGCAAATGTTCCATCTTCATTCAGACGAGAATTAGCCTGTGCTACAGTAAATTCATCTTCTTCATCGGCTGTCAACCAAACGATTTCATTCGTAACAACACCTGTTTCACGGTCAACCTTACGGTATGGTGTTTGAACAAAACCATACTTGTTCAAGTGTCCGTATGATGACAAGTTATTGATCAAACCAATGTTAGGTCCTTCAGGTGTCTCGATCGGACACATACGGCCATAGTGAGTGTAGTGCACGTCACGTACTTCATATCCAGCACGGTCACGTGTCAAACCACCAGGTCCTAAGGCTGACAAACGGCGTTTGTGAGACAACTCAGAAAGCGGATTGTGTTGGTCCATGAACTGTGACAACTGTGAAGAACCAAAGAATTCTTTAACCGCAGCTGTTACAGGACGGATATTGATAATTTGTTGTGGTGTCAATACTTCGTTGTCCTGAACAGACATACGTTCACGGACATTACGTTCCATACGAGAAAGTCCAAGACGTACTTGGTTAGCAAGCAATTCACCAACCGCACGGATACGACGGTTTCCAAGGTGGTCGATATCATCTACACGGCCAAGTCCTTCAGCCAAGTTGAGGAAGTAGCTCATTTCAGCAAGGATATCTGCAGGAGTGACGATACGAACCTTGTCATCTGGGTTAGCATTACCAATGATCGTTACAACACGATCTGGATCCGTTGGTGCAACAACTTTGAATTTTTGAAGAACAACTGGCTCAGTCACAACAGCTGCATCATTTGGAATGTAAACAATCTTGTTCAAGTCACCATCCAAATGGCTTTCAATACTTTCAATCACGCTACGAGTCATGATTGTTCCAGCTTCTACCAAGATTTCGCCTGTTTCAGGGTCTACCAATGGTTCCGCAATAGTTTGGTTGAGCAAGCGTGTTTTAACATTGAGTTTTTTATTGATTTTGTAACGACCAACTGCTGCCAAGTCATAGCGACGTGGGTCAAAGAAACGAGCTACAAGCAAGCTACGTGAGCTTTCAGCAGTCTTAGGCTCACCTGGACGAAGGCGTTCGTAAATTTCTTTCAAGGCTTCGTCTGTACGAGAGTCCATTGGATTCTTGTGGATATCTTTTTCAACAGTATTGCGAACCAATTCGCTATCACCAAAGATATCAAAGATTTCATCATCTCCTGAGAAACCAAGAGCACGAACCAAGGTCGTAAATGGAATCTTACGCGTACGGTCGATACGAGTGTAGGCAATATCTTTTGAGTCGCTTTCAAGTTCCAACCAAGCTCCACGGTTAGGGATAACAGTTGAACCGTAGCCCACTTTACCATTTTTATCAACTTTATCGTTAAAGTAAACACCTGGTGAGCGGACCAACTGAGATACGATAATACGTTCACCACCATTGATGATGAAAGTACCCATTTCTGTCATAATTGGGAAATCACCAAAGAAAACTTCTTGGGTCTTGATTTCGCCTGTTTCTTTATTGATCAAGCGGAAGGTTACAAAAATTGGTGCTGAGTAGCTAGCATCGTGAATACGAGCTTCTTCTAGCGTGTATTTTGGTTCCTTGATTTCATATCCAACAAATTCCAACTCCATCGTGTCTGTGAAGTTTGAAATTGGCAATACATCTTCAAACACTTCCTTAAGACCGTGGTCTAGGAAAGCTTTGAATGAGTCAGTTTGAATTTCAATCAAATTTGGTAAGTCAAGAACTTCTTTGATTCTTGAAAAACTACGACGGGTACGATGTTTCCCGTATTGAACGTCATGTCCTGCCAAGATGATTCTCCTTTGTAAATAAGTTCCAAGCCTTGTCAATCAGGCTTTTCTAATCGTCATATGGTTTTAAAAACCCCTATCACCGTGTCCTTTGGGCGAATTTTCAGAATCTTTAAGTCTTTGTTACAAATGCTCAAAATCCTGAAAAAAAGCACAAAAAGAGCAGCTAAATCTGACTTTTTCAGAAGATTTAACTGCTGTGAGCCTTGTCTGGACAATATTTCAGACAAAACCTACGACAAATGATTGTTTATATTATACCCTATTTGGCTAGATTTTTCAAGGGAATCTGTCGATTTTTGGTAAATTTTTTTCCTATAAAAAATTGAATTCAACTATTACTTTACGAAGTTTATTTTCAGTTTGATAGCCCAATAAAAATATAGCAAATTCAGATTCTCCTATTTTATCCTAGGCTGTTTTTCTTGACTTTACTAGGTTTTTCTTTTAATATATATGTATAAATATATAGGGAGGTTTATTATGAATATCTTGCTGTCTAAAAAAGAACAAGACTTGCTATTCTTATTGGAAGAATTAACCAAACACAATGATTGGATAGAAATTCCAGTCTTGGCTGAGAAGCTGAATTTTTCAATAGAAGAATTGCAAGAACATCTTTCTAGGCTCGAGCAATTATTCCCAAACCTCCTTATTCGATCAACAAAAGAAGGCATTCAGTTGCAGTTTGACTTTCAAAACACCTTGGATCCTCGGATTGCAATCTTTGAACAATCTACAACCTACTCTTTTTTGCACCGTCTATTTTTCAAAGAGGGACAAGGACTTGAGCAAATATGTCAGGCACTTTCGACTAATCCAGAGCAGATTGAGGAAATCATCCAGTATCTAAATACTAAACTCCCACAACATTATGACATCAAGGTCCAAATTTCCCCTTTAGGCATGGAGGGAGCAGAAGAAGACATTCGCGCCTTTTATCTGGACTACTTTAGTCAAAGTTACAGTTTTCTTGATTGGCCCTTCCCTTCTACTTCTGAAGAATCGCTCACTCAGCTAATTCAGCTATTTTTAAAGGCCCAACAAGTTTCACCCAACCTCAGCAGCTTACGGCAAATCAAATATACCCTGGCTATCAATCTAGAGCGATTAAATAAGGGACGTTTCATTGAAAATCCTACTCCTCTCTTAACCAGTCATTACAGCTCCCTCATGCAAATTCCCCAGTTTGAACAAGATATCAAAAAGCTGGCTAAAAAGCTCGATTTTGAAGCTACAAAGGAGACACTGGAACAGCTATTTTCAAACCCAGTAAAGTCTCTTCAAATTACAAACAAGCCTAGTAATAGAGCTTTAGGAGACATTCATCAGATTCAAAAATCTTACCGTTTATTGAGCCAAATTCTAGAAGAGCTAGCCAAAGAATTTCATCTGCAGATTGAAAATCGCGAGGAATTGATTTGGCTCCTCCACTATACTGCCCAATCTGATTTCTTCCATATACTCAGTGACCAGTCTCTTGACAAACAGAGATTCCTGATTTTAAGCAATTATCAAGCAGAATTTCCAAAACTATTTGAAGTAAGTCAACAGAAATTCCAATCCTATCTGACTGAAATGGGGCTAGAAAATAAATCCATTAAACTACAAGAACTTGTCTATACATTCTCGATTCAAGGGCAACGAATTTTAGTCCAATTACTTCAAAAACTTCCCAAAATACGTGTTTTAGTCATTAGTCATCTGGATAGCCATCATGCACAAAACCTTATCGACACCCTAACTCACTACGGCAATAATCTCTATCTATTTGATTCTTGGGAACAATCTACTATTTCTTTCTCAATTTTCAATCAAATTCCTCACGATATTGTCATCACCACTTTCCCTGTTTCCAACTGTCCGAAACCAATTATTTGTAGTCGAAATCTTTCTACTTCAGAACTATTTCATCACCTCCACCTTCTGGCTTCTCAAATTCATAAAGAAAGACTGGCTCAGTCGTAACAGAAAACCTGTTGCGATTTTTCTTTTAGTTCAATTTTAGGAAAACGCTTGCATATTGTTTTACTACATGCTATACTGATAAAGAAATTCATTTATAGGAGAATGATTATGAAAAGAACAACTTCTCACACTGAGAAAAAAATGGTCTACAGCATCCGTTCTCTCAAGAATGGAACTGGTTCTGTCCTTATCGGCGCAAGCCTTGTCCTACTTGCTATGACTACACCAACTATCTCAGCCAAGGAAAATACACCAACCACTAACGCAAGTAATGGTGAAACTACTACTGCCCTTGCACAACCTCTTAATGATACAGCAGCTAGCACTGATAAGAAAGAAAGTGATCTTTCTGCACCTGAAAATACAAACGCTTCCCTAGAGAAAAAAGAAGAAAAACCTGCAACAGAGACACTTAGTCCTGCTGCAAGCCCAGCTGATTCAGCACCACAAACTGGACAAAATCGTTCAAGTGAGCCAACTACTTCTACTAGTCCAGTAACGACTGAAACTAAGACAGAAGAGCCAATCGAAGACAACTATTTCCGTATCCACGTCAAAAAACTCCCTGAAGAAAACAAGGATAGTCAAGGACTATGGACTTGGGATGATGTTGAAAAGCCTTCTGAAAACTGGCCAAACGGAGCCTTGTCCTTTAAGGATGCCAAAAAAGATGACTACGGCTACTACCTAGATGTCAAATTAAAGGGAGAACAAGCCAAAAAAATTAGCTTCCTCATCAATAATACAGCTGGAAAAAATCTAACTGGCGATAAATCTGCAGAAAAACTGGCACCAAAGATGAACGAGGCTTGGTTGGACCAAGATTACAAGGTTTTCTCTTACGAACCACAACCTGCAGGGACTGTTCGCGTCAACTACTACCGTACAGATGGCAACTATGATAAGAAATCTCTTTGGTACTGGGGAGATGTGAAAAATCCAAGTAGCGCTCAATGGCCTGACGGAACAGACTTTACAGCTACAGGAAAATACGGCCGCTATATCGACATTCCTCTTAAGGATGCCGCCAAAGAATTCGGCTTTTTATTACTAGATGAGAGCAAACAAGGAGACGACGTGAAAATCCGTAAAGAAGATTATAAGTTCACAGATTTGAAAAATCATAGCCAAATTTTCCTAAAAGACGATGATGAATCGATTTACACAAATCCATACTATGTCCATGATATCCGTATGACAGGAGCCCAACACGTAGGCACTTCTAGCATTGAAAGTAGTTTTTCAACACTGGTCGGTGCCAAAAAAGAAGATATTCTCAAGCACTCCAACATCACTAATCACCTAGGAAACAAGGTAACTATCACCGATGTTGCAATCGATGAAGCTGGCAAGAAAGTGACTTATAGCGGAGATTTCTCTGACACAAAACATCCCTATACTGTTAGCTATAATTCCGACCAATTCACTACCAAAACAAGCTGGCGCCTTAAAGATGAGACTTACAGCTATGATGGCAAATTGGGAGCTGACCTAAAAGAAGAAGGAAAACAAGTTGATTTGACCCTCTGGTCACCAAGTGCTGATAAGGTTTCTGTTGTTGTCTACGACAAGAATGACCCTGAGAAAGTAGTTGGAACTGTCGCTCTTGAAAAAGGAGAAAGAGGGACTTGGAAACAAACTCTAGATAGCACAAACAAATTAGGAATCACAGATTTCACTGGCTACTATTATCAATACCAAATCGAGCGTCAGGGGAAAACTGTTCTTGCACTCGATCCTTACGCTAAATCTCTCGCTGCTTGGAATAGTGACGATGCTAAGATCGACGATGCCCATAAAGTGGCTAAAGCTGCCTTTGTAGATCCAGCAAAACTAGGACCTCAAGACTTGACTTATGGTAAGATTCACAACTTCAAGACTCGTGAAGATGCCGTTATCTATGAAGCTCATGTGCGTGACTTCACTTCAGATCCTGCCATTGCAAAAGACTTGACCAAACCATTTGGGACTTTTGAAGCCTTCATTGAAAAACTAGACTATCTCAAAGACTTGGGTGTGACCCACATCCAGCTCCTTCCAGTCTTGTCTTACTACTTTGTCAATGAATTGAAAAACCATGAACGCTTATCTGACTATGCTTCAAGCAACAGCAACTATAACTGGGGATATGACCCTCAAAACTACTTCTCCTTGACTGGTATGTACTCAAGCGATCCTAAGAATCCAGAAAAACGAATCGCAGAATTTAAAAACCTCATCAACGAAATCCACAAACGTGGCATGGGAGCTATCTTAGATGTCGTTTATAACCACACAGCCAAGGTCGATATCTTTGAAGACCTAGAGCCAAACTACTACCACTTTATGGATGCTGATAGCACACCTCGCACTAGCTTTGGTGGTGGACGCTTGGGGACAACCCACCATATGACCAAACGTCTCCTAGTTGACTCTATCAAATACCTAGTTGATACCTACAAAGTGGATGGATTCCGCTTCGATATGATGGGAGACCATGATGCCGCTTCTATCGAAGAAGCTTACAAGGCTGCACGCGCCCTCAATTCAAATCTTATCATGCTTGGTGAAGGTTGGAGAACCTATGCTGGTGATGAAAATATGCCTACTAGAGCTGCTGACCAAGATTGGATGAAACATACCGATACTGTAGCTGTCTTCTCAGATGACATCCGTAACAACCTCAAGTCTGGTTATCCAAACGAAGGTCAACCTGCCTTTATCACAGGTGGCAAGCGTGATATCAACACTATCTTTAAAAATCTGATTGCTCAACCAACCAACTTTGAAGCAGATAGCCCTGGAGATGTCATCCAATACATCGCAGCCCATGATAACTTGACCCTCTTTGACATCATTGCCCAGTCTATCAAAAAAGACCCAAGCAAGGCTGAGAACTATGCTGAAATCCATCGTCGTTTGCGACTTGGAAACCTCATGGTCTTGACAGCTCAAGGGACTCCATTTATCCACTCTGGTCAGGAATACGGACGCACCAAACAATTCCGTGACCCAGCCTACAAGACCCCAGTAGCAGAAGACAAGGTTCCAAACAAATCTCACTTGTTGCGTGATAAGGACGGCAATCCATTTGACTATCCTTACTTCATCCATGATTCTTACGATTCTAGCGATGCTATCAATAAGTTTGACTGGACTAAGGCTACAGATGGCAAAGCTTATCCTGAAAATGTCAAGAGCCGTGACTATATGAAAGGGTTGATTGCCCTTCGTCAATCTACAGACGCCTTCCGACTTAAGAGCCTCCAAGATATCAAAGACCGTGTCCACCTCATCACTGTCCCAGGTCAAAATGGTGTGGAAAAAGAGGACGTGGTCATTGGCTACCAAATCACTGCTCCAAACGGAGATATTTACGCAGTCTTTGTCAATGCGGACGAAAAAGCTCGTGAATTTAACTTGGGAACTGCCTTTGCCCACCTCAGAAATGCTGAAGTTTTAGCAGATGAAAACCAAGCAGGACCAGTCGGAATTGCCAACCCTCAAGGGCTTGAATGGACTGAAAAAGGCTTGAAATTAAATGCCCTTACAGCCACTGTCCTTCGAGTCTCTCAAGGCGGTGTCATCGTTGCCCCAGCTGTGGAAGAAAAACCAGAATTTGATCTTTCTAGCTTAAAACAAGAGCAAGGTCAAAATAATGGCCAAGGTAATATTCCAAACCGAGTCGTCAAACCGAAACATCAAGATACAGCTCCACAGGCTAAACCTGATTCTGCAAAACCAGATGAAAATATAGCTGATACAGAAAATAAACCTAGCCAAGCTACAACTGATTCACAAGCTGAAAAACCAGCACAAGAAGCACAAGCATCATCTGTAAAAGAGGCGGTTCAAAACGAATCGGTAGAAAACTCTAGCAAGGAAAATACGCCTGCACCCCTAGCTAAACAAGCTGAACTTCCAAATACAGGAACCAAAAACGATAACAAACTCCTGTTTGCAGAAATTAGTCTCCTTGCCCTTCTAGGTCTCGGCTTCTTGCTAAAAAACAAAAAAGAGAACTAAAACTCAATGAAAATCAAAGAGCAAACTAGCCGCAGTCTGCTCAAAGCACTGCTTTGAGGTTGCAGATGGAAGCTGACGTGGTTTGAAGAGATTTTGGAAGAGTATAAACTAGCCCTCCTATAGAAAAATCCCCCAAGCAATATAGCTCGGGGGATTAATTTTTGTACAATATTTGTTGTTCTAAGAAACTTGATTAGGATTTTTTATTAAACCTCTTTCATGGCAAAATAAGCCCGTACTTTTGGAGCAACTTGTGTCCCGAAGAGTTCAATAGCTTTCAGAACTTGTTCATGAGGCATAGAACCAAGCGGTAGATGGAGCATGAATCGGTCCAAGCCTAAATCCTCAATCATGCGAATCAATTTTTCGGCCACCTGATCTGGATTGCCCACAAACATAGCACCATTTGGCCCAACTTGCTCCAAATATTGCTCATAACGCAATTCCTGCCAGTGTGGACGGTCTTTGGAAATAGCATCCACCATTTGCTTGGTCGGATGGAAATAATCTTTCACCGCCTGCTCGCCATCTTCCGCAATCCAACCCCAAGAATGAGTTCCAACCTTTAGTTCCTGACTGCCATAGCCCGCTTCGCTCCCAATCTCACGATAAGCCTGAATCAACTTTTTAAAATAACGCGGATTGCCACCAATAATGGCATAGACAATCGGTAGACCTTTCTGAGCAATCTTCACTGTTGATTCGACATGACCACCTGTCGCTATCCACAAGGGCAATTTGTCCTGAACTGGACGAGGATAAACTTCTTTGCCAGAGATTGTTTGGGTCAATCGACCTTGCCAGTCTAACTTGGTCTTTTCATTGACTAACTGAAGCAAGTCTAATTTCTCATCAAAAAGGGCTTCGTAGTCTTTCAAATCATAGCCAAACAAGGGGAAAGATTCCGTGAAAGAGCCCCTTCCAGCCATAATCTCCGCACGTCCATTTGACAAAGCATCGATAGTGGCATACTGTTGGAACAAGCGAATGGGGTCCATACTTGAGAGAATGCTGACTGCGCTGGTCAAACGGATTTTCTTGGTATTGACTGCCCCAGCTGCTAGTACAATCTCTGGAGCTGATACTGCAAAATCCTCTCGATGATGCTCACCAATCCCATACACATCCAAACCAAGCTTGTCAGCCAGTTCAATCTCTGCCACCAACTGGCGAATGCGTTCAGCATGACTGTAAGTCTGCCCAGTCCCTTCAAGCACTGTTGTTTCCCCAAATGTCGAAATTCCCAATTCTACCATTGTGATTCTCCCTATCTATTTCTGTCCTTCAATTTGAAAAATTATTCTAACACGAATCTTGAGTACAAGCAACCGATTTGCTCACAAGAAAAAGCCTAGATAACTAGACTTTTTTAGCTTATTCTACCGTTACTGACTTGGCAAGGTTACGTGGTTTGTCCACATCGAGGCCACGGTGGAGTGTTGCAAAGTAAGCGACTAATTGCGTTGGCACAACCATTGAGATTGGTGAGAGGTATGGATGTACAGTCGTAAGGACGATATCGTCTGTATCTTTGGCAACATTTTCTTCTGCGATAGTGAGAACTTTGGCACCACGGGCTGCCACCTCTTGGATATTTCCACGAGTATGGTTGGCAAGGACTGGATCCGACAAGAGGGCCAAAACAGGCGTTCCTTCTTCAATCAAGGCAATAGTTCCGTGCTTGAGTTCTCCTGCCGCAAAGCCTTCACACTGGATGTAAGAAATCTCTTTAAGTTTGAGACTTGCTTCCATGGCTACATAGTAATCCTGACCACGTCCGATGTAAAAGGCGTTACGAGTTGTTTCAAGAAGCTCACGAACCTTAGCTTCGATGGTTTCTTTCTCTGAAAGAGTTGATTCGATAGACTGAGCTACGATTGACAACTCATGCACCAAATCAAAGGCTTGCGCTTTGGCATTTCCATTTGCTTCTCCGACTGCTTTTGCAAGGAAGGCAAGGGCTGCAATTTGCGCTGTATAGGCCTTGGTTGATGCTACGGCAATTTCAGGACCTGCATGAAGGAGCATGGTATGGTTGGCTTCACGTGAGAGGGTTGAACCTGGAACATTTGTCACTGTTAAGCTTGGGATTCCCATTTCATTAGCCTTGACCAAAACCTGACGGCTATCCGCTGTTTCACCAGACTGGCTGATAAAGATGAAGAGTGGTTTCTTGCTGAGAAGTGGCATACCGTAGCCCCACTCAGATGAGATTCCAAGTTCAACTGGTGTATCTGTCAATTCTTCCAACATTTTCTTAGAAGCAAATCCTGCGTGGTAAGATGTCCCAGCTGCAAGGATGTAGATACGGTCTGCGTCTTGAACAGCCTGGATGATAGCTGGGTCTACGACAACTTGACCAGCCTCATCTGTGTAGGCTTGGATGAGTTTACGCATAACCGTTGGTTGCTCATCGATTTCCTTAAGCATGTAGTAAGGGTAAGTTCCCTTACCGATATCAGACAAGTCAAGTTCCGCAGTATAGCTAGCACGTTCACGACTGTTGCCATCATAGTCTTGAACTTCCACACTATCAGCCTTGACGATTACCAACTCTTGGTCATGAATTTCCATGTATTGGTTGGTTTCACGAATCATAGCCATCGCATCTGAGCAGACCATGTTATAGCCTTCCCCAAGACCAATCAAAAGTGGTGATTTGTTCTTAGCCACATAGATGACCTCAGGATCTTGTGAGTCAACCAAGGCGAAGGCATAAGAACCACGGATGATGTGAAGAGCTTTTTTGAAAGCTTCAAGAACTGACAAACCATCTTCTTCTGCAAATTTCCCAATCAAGTGAACAGCGATTTCTGTATCTGTTTGCCCCTTGAAGTGGTGCCCCGCAAGGTATTCTTCCTTGATTTCAAGATAGTTCTCAATCACCCCGTTATGCACCAAGACAAAACGTTCAGTCTCAGAGCGATGTGGGTGAGCATTGTCCTCAGTTGGTTTCCCATGAGTCGCCCAACGAGTATGTCCGATACCTGTCGTTCCCTCAACACCAGCTGTCTTGGCAGACAATTCTGCGATACGACCGACAGCCTTAACCAGGTGATTTTCAGCACCACCTAGGACAAAAATTCCCGCAGAATCATAACCACGGTATTCGAGCTTTTCAAGCCCTTGAATCAAAATATCAGTTGCATTTGTGTTTCCAACAACACCAACAATTCCACACATAGTATATACGACACAGGCAAGCTGTGCTTTCTCCTTAAAATTGGTATAGTCTAATTCCTCTTTTATAGAATCAGCAAAAACAGTATATACTTGTTTCTTTCACTTGTCAAGAGTAAAAATTGGTATAGTTCAAATCAGCCTTCTGTAATCAAAAAAACTCTGACCAATTAGAATAATCAGTCAGAGTCTTTTTTAAAATCCATTATTGTCGCTTAAATCCTTGAACCAATGCCCTGATTTTTTCAGACGACGTTCTTGTGTTTCAAAGTCTAATTCGACCAAACCGTAGCGATTTTTATAGCTATTGAGCCATGACCAGCAGTCAATAAAGGTCCAGATTAAGTAGCCCTTACAGTTTGCTCCATCTTCAATGGCACGGTGTAATTCACGAAGATGACCTTTTACAAAGTCAATACGGTAATCATCTTGAATCATTCCATCTTGACGGAATTTTTCTTCCCCTTCAACACCCATACCATTCTCTGTCAACATCCACTCGATATTGCCATAGTTTTCCTTGATATTTTGGGCGATATCATAAATCCCTTGCTCATAAATTTCCCAGCCACGGTGAGGATTAATTTTACGTCCAGGCATTACATAAGGTTCGTAAAAATGTTCTGGCAAGAGAGGACTCTCTGGATGTTTAGCAAATCGAGGTGCCATAACTCGCAAAGGTTGATAGTAGTTGACACCAAGGAAATCTACTGTATTGTCACGAATAAGCTCCAACTCTTCCTCTGTAGCATCAGGCAAGAGACCGTGTTCATGCAAGATTTCTACCAATTCCTGTGGATAAGTCCCCAAAACAGACGGATCTAAGAAGGATTGGGCTTGAAAGAGGTCCGCAATGCGAGCCGCCTTAACATCAGCAGGATGCTGACTGCGTGGATAAGCCGGTGTCAAGTTTAAGACAATCCCAATCTTAGCATCAGGCAAGAGTTCATGACAGGCCTTGACCGCTCGACTGCTTGCTAATTGGGTATGATAGGCTACTTTAACCGCCGCTTCTGCATCCACCTTATGTGGATAATGGGCATCGTAAAAATAGCCAAATTCCACAGGAACGATGGGCTCGTTAAAGGTAATCCATTGATCCACTAGATCTCCATAAGTCTCAAAACAAAAACGAGCATAGTCTTCATAAGCTGAGACCGTCGCCTTATTTTCCCAACCATCACCAGTTTCTTGAAGAGCAAAAGGCAAATCAAAATGGTAGAGATTAACCAACAGACGAATCCCCTTAGCCTTAATAGTCTCAAAAACCTTTCGATAGAAATCCACGCCTTGAGGATTGACTTTCCCACAGCCTTGTGGAAAAATCCGTGACCACTGAATAGAAGTCCGAAAGGCCGTGTGACCAGTCTCTAATAAAAGCTCGATATCCCGCTCCCAATTTTCATAAAAGGTCGATGTCTTATCTGGACCAATCCCATTATAGTAACGATTTGGCTCCACTTGGTACCAATAATCCCAGAGATTATCTCCCTTGCCGTCACCAGCTACACGCCCTTCTGTCTGCGGTCCAGAAGTGGAGGATCCCCAGACAAAATCCTTTGGAAATCTTAGCATATAGTTACCTCTTTATCTAGTCATTTTTCCCATTATACAGAAAAAACAAGGTAAAAACTAGTTACATTTTTTCCTTGTTTTTCTTCTGATTATAGTTTTTATTTTTTGCCTAGGATTTCAAGCGTTTCAAGTACGTTATCTGCATGAACCTCGATGGTATCACCAGTCGCCTTAATCTTGACTTCTACGATGCCATCAGCCGCTTTTTTACCAACAGTGATGCGGATTGGCAACCCAATCAAGTCGCTATCGCTGAATTTGACTCCGACACGTTCGTTACGATCATCTGTCAAGACTTCATAACCAGCTCCCATCAAGCTTGCTTCAAGTTTTTCTGTCAAGGCTTGCGCTTCTTCGTCCTTGACATTGACAGTAATCAAGTGCACATCAAATGGTGCCAATTCTTTAGGGAAATTGATTCCCCAAGCGTAACGGTATTCACCTTTTGGCGTTTTGTTAACAAAGAGGCGTGCGTGTTGCTCCATAACGGCTGAAAGGAGACGGCTGACACCGATACCGTAACAGCCCATGATAATTGGCACAGCACGGCCATTTTCATCCAAAACATCTGCTCCCATGCTTGCTGAGTAACGAGTACCGAGTTTGAAGATATGACCAATTTCGATACCACGCGCAAAGTTAAGAACACCTTGTCCGTCTGGTGAAATTTCACCCTCACGAACTTCACGGATATCCACATATTCTGCAGTAAAGTCACGACCTGGGTTCACACCAGTCAAGTGGTAACCATCTTCGTTAGCACCCACAACTGCATTGCGAACATCTTGCACCTTACGGTCTGCAATGATTTTAACATTCTCTGGCAAACCAACTGGTCCAAGTGAACCGAATCCTGCTTGAACAACACTTGCCACTTCTTCTTCGCTAGCAACGTCAAAGAAATCTGCTCCCAAGTGGTTTTTCAACTTGACTTCATTGAGCTGGTCATTTCCAACTAGAAGAGCTGCAACAAGCTCACCATCTGCCATGTAGAAGAGGGTTTTGATCGTTTGTTCTTCTGGAACGTTTAGGAAGGCTGCCACTTCATCGATTGATTTAACATCTGGCGTTGCAACACGAGTCACTTCCTCTTCAGCGACAACACGGTTGCTTGGTTTGTACTCGTTTGTTGCCATTTCCAAGTTGGCCGCATAGCTAGATTCACTTGAGTAGGCGATGGTATCTTCACCAGAGACCATCCATTTAAGCAATTCTGCCTTGATTTCTTCTTGCACCTCTGCAGGAATCTCATCAAATGAGGCAACTGACTTGTCCAAAACAACCCAGCGGTCAAGGTCTGTACGAGCAGGTGTAATGGCCATAAATTCTTGGCTGTCCTTACCACCCATGGCTCCACCGTCACCGATGATAGCCTTGAAGTCTAATCCACTACGAGTGAAAATACGCTCATAGGCAGCTTTGTACTCGTCATAAACACTGTCTAAACTATCATAGTTAGCGTGGAAGCTGTAAGCATCCTTCATGATGAACTCACGTGTACGGAGAAGTCCATTACGTGGACGTTTTTCATCTCGATACTTAGGTTGGATTTGGTAAAGGTTGAGTGGCAATTGCTTGTAAGACTTAACAGAATCACGAACAATAGCTGTAAAGGTTTCTTCGTGAGTTGGACCTAGGATAAAGTCTGATTTTTCACGGTTTTTTAGTTTGTAAAGGTCCTCACCATAAGTTTCGTAACGACCTGATTCGCGCCACAATTCTGCACTGAGAAGGGCAGGAGCCAACATCTCAACGGCACCAATCTTATCAAACTCTTGGCGCATGATGTTTTTGGCTTTTTCAATCACACGGTTGGCAAGTGGTAGATAAGAATAAACACCTGCAGATACTTGACGAACATAGCCAGCTCGCAACATAAGAGCATGACTGATAACTTGAGCATCGCTTGGCATTTCGCGAAGCGTTGGGATAGGCATTTTACTTTGTTTCATAATATTCCTCGATTATCTAAAAAAGAGTCGCATAATGTCATTCCAGGTCACAGCAATCATCAAGACAACCATGATGACCACTCCGGCCAAGGTGACATAGGTTTCAATTTCTTGTTTTAATGGTTTACGGCGGATAGCTTCTAGGATATTGAGAACAATCTTACCACCATCCAGAGCTGGAATCGGAATAAGATTAAAAATCCCGATATTAATGGAAATCATTGCCAAGAAGTACAAGACGTTTTCAATTCCATTTTTAGCAGCATCACTACTTTCCTTAAAGATGGCAACAGGTCCACCTAGCTTGTTCAAATCCGGTTGTAAAATCAGATTTTTCAAAGCCGATAGAATTCGGAGAGCTGAGTCAGCAGCGGTTGTGAAACCACCCACAAACATGGATAGAAAGTCCGACTTAATTCCCGGTTGAACACCTAGAAGGTAACGACCTTGATTTTCTTCAGGAGTAACAGTGACTTGCTTGTCTCTACCCTTTTCAGAAATAGTCACATCCAAGGTTGGGGCCGTCTTATCTTTAGTTTCTGCTTCCACAGCCTGGATCAAACTTTCCCAATTGCTAATCTCATGTGAACCAATCTTGGTAATCTGAGCTGTCTCTGGTACTCCCACCTTAGCCAAGGCCCCTTGGGGCATAATATGGAACTGGTTGGTATCGACATCTCTGACACCACCCTGCATAAAGATTAAAATCCAAAAAACAACGACACCTAAGATAAAGTTGTTCATAGGACCTGCAAAGTTGGTAATCAGTTTGCCCCAGATAGTTGCATTTTGATATTGTACATCCAAGGGAGCAATCCGAACCTCAGTTCCATCTGCTTCCACAACCGTTGCATCGTGATTCACTGCAAATGTTTTTTCTTCTTCCAGAACCAAGCCCTTGATAAAGAGCTTGTCTTCAAAGTCAAACTGGGTCACCTGCATAGGAAGAGCTGTTTGATCCAATTTTTTACCTGAAAGATTGATGCGTTTAACCTTACCAGCATCAGTAAGCGTCAAACTGACAGGAGTCCCTGTCTTAATTTCAGTTGTATCATCACCCCAACCGGCCATGCGAACATAGCCCCCAAGAGGCAAGATTCGAATGGTATAGGCCGTCCCATCCTTGCCAATATGAGCAAAAATTTTGGGTCCCATACCAATGGCAAATTCACGCACTAGAATTCCTGATTTCTTGGCAAAGTAGAAGTGCCCGAACTCGTGCACCACCACAATAATCCCGAAAACCAGAATAAAGGTTAAAATTCCGAGCATAGTATTTCCTCCGTCTTTTGATTAAAAGAGTCCAAATAAGTGCATGATTGGAAATACAAGCAACATACTATCGAAACGATCCAAAACACCACCATGCCCAGGGATAAATTTCCCAGAATCTTTGACACCAAAGTGACGCTTAATCGAACTTTCTAATAAATCACCAAATTGTCCAGCCACACTAAAGAAAATAGCAAAGACCGACATCTTGTAAACTCCATACGGCAGAGCGACTGTACTGTCAACTATCATAAAGATGATGGTTACTAAAATTGCTCCTAAAATACCACCCACGGCACCCTCAAGGGTTTTATTTGGAGAAACCGTTGGAGCTAACTTCCGTTTACCATAGTTCATCCCAGCAAGATAGGCACCACTGTCAGTCGCCCAGACAATACATAATGCTAAGAGAGCCTTGTCCAAACCTGCGACACGAGCATCTAGTAAGGCATTAAATCCAAAGCCCACATAAAAGCTCATAGCCAGAGGGAAAACAGCATCCTCAATCGTATAAGACTTGCTAAAAACAGTCGTTCCTAACATGATTGAAATCAACACACTATAAGCAACCACATTCCCATCAACTGGCAAAAAAGTCAGGTAATTCTCCAAGGGAATGGTCAAGGCAAAGGTGGCAAAAAGGGTCAAGAGCCCCTCCATAGTCATGGTCTCCAAACCTCTCATCTTCAAAAGTTCATGCATGGCTAGCATGGCTATGATTCCAATTGCTATCTGAAGCAAGAGTCCCCCAATCATCAAAATCGGTAGGAAAATAGCCAAGGCAATCCCTGCAAACAAGGTTCTTTTCTGTAAATCCTGTGTCATATTTCCTCCTAAACTCCTCCAAATCGGCGATGACGACGATTGTAGGCAAGAATGGCTTCCTGCAAGGCTACTTCGTCAAAATCAGGCCATAAGGTATCTGTAAAATAGAGCTCACTATAGGCCCCCTGCCATGGAAGGAAATTACTCAAACGCAATTCTCCACTAGTACGGATAATCAAGTCTGGATCTCGTAAGTCCTTAGGCAAATGCTGGGTAAAAAGATAGTTGCCAATCAACTCCTCTGTGATGTCACCTGGGTTGATTTTGGCATCTAAAACATCCTGGGAAATCAACTTCAGCGCCTGTGTAATCTCAGCACGTCCACCATAGTTGAGGGCAAAATTAAGAATCAATCCTGTGTTGTTCTTGGTCAATTCCTCAGCCTTAGTCAGAGCTTCAAAGGTTTGCTTAGGCAGGCGGTCCGTCTCCCCAATCATTTGAATCTTAACATTATTCGCATGCAGTTCTGGGACATAATTATCATAAAACTCTACTGGCAAGTTCATGATAAACTTGACTTCCTGATCGGGACGGGTCCAGTTTTCCGTAGAAAAAGCATAAACCGTAATAACCTTAACGCCCAGTTTGTTAGCTGCCTTGGTCACAGTTTGCAATGCTTCCATACCCGCCTTGTGTCCAAAAACTCGCGGTTGCATACGTTTTTTAGCCCAACGGCCATTCCCATCCATGATGATGCCGATATGAGCAGGAACCTGTGTCGGAACCTCTACTTCCACAGCCTTATCTTTCTTAAAAAATCCAAACATGATCTTATTCCTATTCAAAAATCTATCGTTTCATTATACCATATTTCCCTATTTTCTTCTATCACTAAGCTATTTATACTCTTCGAAAATCAAATTCAAACCACGTCAGCTTCACCTTGCCGTACTCAAGTACAGCCTGCGGCTAGCTTCCTAGTTTGCTCTTTGATTTTCATTGAGTATTATTCTCAGGCACAAAGCCCATTTCCAAAAAAATAAGCCGCCTGATTGGGCGACTCTATTTTTTATAGGGAGATTATTATGAAAAAGTTTTAGGAGTTTAAGTTAAGGTCTTCTTAACTTATGAACTTAGTATACACTTCCTAGCTTAAAGTTTCCTTAAGTATTTTTAAAAATCAAATTTTTCCATTTCTCCTGCCAATTTTTCTTGGACAGCCGTGTTTGATAGAGCTTCATTCGGTCTTGATTCTCTAAAAAATGAGGAGTTGGACGAACTTGAAAATTCACAATATCCTCGAGTCCATAAGGAGTAAAAAATTCCAAAGCGGAGTCTTCATTCAAGCGCAGCCCAACCGCCGTACACCGTTCTGGATACTTACTCATAGCATCACAGGAACTGGTATAGGGAGCAGTGTGAGGACTGTGCTGGTGCATATAGACCTGATTTTTCAACTCCCACTGGTACTGAGGAAAGTCCTCTCTCAACTTGTTCTCTAGGGACAAGGTTTCCTCATAAGAAATATCTGGATCAAAGAAAATCACATCCACATCCGTTTCACGGTCAAAAGCTGGTCTGTCTGACAAGAGATTCCAGATGAAATTTCGTACCGAACCTGCTGCCAACCACGAGTCTTTCAGACCAAGATTTCGGATGATCGTCAGAATAGCCATCATATCCGGATTTTCTCTAAATGCATCTAGAATTTCTTGCTCATTTTTCATTGTATTCATACCCTAAATGTTCGTAAGCCTTAGCGGTCGCAACTCGTCCTGAACGAGTTCGCATGATAAAGCCTTTCTGGATTAGGTAAGGTTCGTACATATCCTCAACCGTCTCACGCTCTTCAGCGATATTCACAGACAGAGTTCCTAGACCGACAGGACCTCCGCCATACATCTCAATCATGGTGCGAAGGATTTTCTGGTCCACATAGTCCAAACCTTCATGGTCAACATCCAGCATAGTTAATGCCTTATCGGTAATAAGATCATCGATGACCCCATTTCCCATAATCTGGGCAAAATCGCGCACGCGCTTGAGGAGACGATTGGCAATACGAGGGGTTCCACGACTACGCAAGGCCAACTCAGATGCTGCCTCATGAGTGATTTCCATCTCAAAAATATCTGCCGTCCGCTCGACAATTTCTGTCAAATCAGCATGGGCATAATACTCCATATGACCTGTAATCCCAAAACGTGCCCGTAGCGGATTTGAGAGCATACCAGCCCGAGTCGTCGCACCAATCAAGGTAAAAGGTGGCAACTCCAAATGAACACTGCGACTGCCTTCACCAGCACCAATCATGATATCGATGTAAAAGTCCTCCATGGCACTATAAAGCACCTCTTCCACCGACATAGGCAAGCGATGAATTTCATCAATAAAGAGGACATCCCCAGGCTCTAAGTCATTCAAAATCGCTACCAAATCACCAGCTTTTTCGATAACAGGACCCGACGTCTGCTTGAGATTAACTCCCAGTTCGTTTGCAATAACAAAGGCAATGGTCGTTTTCCCCAAACCTGGAGGCCCGAAAAGGAGCACATGATCCAGCGCTTCATCCCGCATTTTAGCGGCTTCGATAAAGATTTGAAGCTGGTCCTTGACCTTATCCTGCCCGATATATTCACGTAAATACTGAGGACGGAGCGTGCGTTCTACTAACTCCTCATCCCCCATTATCTCATTATCTAAAATTCTACTCATGGCTCTATTATATCAAAAATCCAAGCCACAAACAAAAAAGCCACCTGATTGGGTGACTCCCGACTTTAGCACTTATGTGGTATAATATTCTACGGCACTGCTACACCGCCTGCGAAAGGAGGTGAGATAGCCCATGATGGAATTAGTACTCAAAACTATCATCGGACCAATTGTGGTCGGTGTCATTCTTCGATTAGTAGATAAATGGCTAAACAAGGATAAATAGTGTCAAAAAAGACCTCAAGCTTATTTGGACGTGAGCTTGGGGTCTTTTCTAGCCTATGATATAGAACTAGTACTCAATTCCTTTTTATTATCCCACAGTTCACAAAATTTGTCAAAACTTTACATCCTCTTTAACCGCTGTACGACAAGACTTTCAAGTTTAAAAGAAAGTTAGGGATTCTATCAATTTCATAGAAATTTTGATTTAGTAAACGAAAAGACAATCTTACATGTCACTCCTCATTTAATACGCCACTACTGGACAAGCAAAATCATTATTACAGCAGTTCCAGTCCTTCAATTAACAGTCACTTACAATAAAATTGAGTTTGAAGTAGCCAAAGCTACAACAAACCTATTTCTTAGTCATATTTTCTAAAAAAGTCCCCGCCAATTCCCCGACCAAAATCCGAAAAATACCGGAAAATATCGGAAAATGATTTTTAGAATAGTCCCCAAAAGCCTGAAATAGAGCCAAAAAACTCCACCTGATTGGGTGACTCCTGAGTTTAGCACTTATGTGGTATAATATTATACGGCACTTCTACACCGCCTGCGAAAGGAGGTGAGATAGCCCATGATGGATACAATACTTAAAACTATCATCGGACCAATTGTGGTCGGTGTCGTTCTTCGGATAGTCGATAAATGGCTAAACAAGGACAAATAGTGTCAAAAAGACCCCAAGCTTATTTGGACGTGAGCTTGGGGTCTTTTCTAGCCTATGATATAGACACAATACTTAATTCCCTTTTATTATCCCACAGTTCACAAAATTTGTCAAAACTTTACATCCTCACCCATTCAGCTTCTCCAACTTTAGAATCTGTCCAATAAAGTTTATAAGATTGAGAGAAAGTTAGGGATTCTATCAATTTCATAGAAATTTTGATTTAGTAAACGAAGAGACAATTTTACATGTCACTCCTCATTTAATACGCCACTACTGGACAAGCAAAATCATTATTACAGCAGTTCCAGTCCTTCAATTAACAGTCACTTACAATAAAATTGAGTTTGAAGTAGCCAAAGCTACAACAAACCTATTTCTTAGTCATATTTTCTAAAAAAGTCCCCGCCAATTCCCCGACCAAAATCCGAAAAATACCGGAAAATATCGGAAAATGATTTTTAGAATAGTCCCCAAAAGCCTGAAATAGAGCCAAAAAACTCCACCTGATTGGGTGGAGTTAAGGGAGATTATGATGAAAAAGAAAAGTTTAGGATTTTATTAAATAAAGTTAGGAGGTCTTTATTTAATAACTATATGATACAAGACGAAGCTTAAAACTAGCTTAACTTTTCTCAAATTTTACTATTATGCAAAAAATTTCTATCACTAGCACTTCACCCCACAAAAAAGCCACCTGATTGGGTGACTTCATTAGGAGATTATGATGAAAAAAAGTTTTAAGATTTCATTAAATAAAGTTAGGAGGTCTTTATTTAATGGTTATATAATACTAGACCATCCTTAAACTTTGCTTAAGAAAAAACTAGTTTTGTTATTTTTCTCGATTTACCCAAATCATCCCTATACAATTATAGGTGGATAAGATTTCAAAGCCCATAGAACGATAGAATCCCAAGGTTTTTTCTGTCTGTTCTGTCACCAGCTGGACTTGATAGACATCTTTGTAATCCTCTAAAGCCTCTTTCATTAGGGCACTACCAATCCCTTGGCACTGATAGCTAGGCAAAACAATCAAATCCTGTACAAAAACTGATGAGAATCCATCTCCAACCAAACGAATCAAGCCTACCACAGTATCACCATCAAGCGCCACATAAATCGCTAATGAATGAGATAAGGCCTGCTCCAGCATCTCTGATTGATGGGTATAATTTGTCCAACCGACAGCCTGATAGAGATGCAAAATATCCTCGATTTTGACAATTTCTTGCTTTTTAATAGTGATCATGTCAACACCTATTAAAGCTCTCTTAAGCTCTTGTACTGTCGTCCATTTTTATCAAAATTTTCAGGCGCCAACCATGCTTCCAAACGAGCTTTGACTTGTGGCCAGTCCTTATCAATCATAGACAACCAATCCGTATCCCTCGTACGCCCCTTATAAACGACTGCCTGGCGGAAGGTTCCTTCATAGACAAAACCTAAACGCTCCGCAGCTCGTCTGGATGGCAGATTAATAGAATCACATTTCCATTCGTAGCGACGATAGTTAAGCTCCTCAAAAACATAGCGAGCTAGGAGATACTGAGCCTCTGTCCCTATTCGTGTTCCCCTGAGTTCTGGAGAAAAAGTGACTGCTCCCACTTCTATTACTCGGTTATTCTGGTCAATGCGCATGAGAGAAAATGTTCCCAAAGCCTTACCAGTTGCCTTGTCTACAATCGCATAGTAAAAGCGATCCTTACGAGCCAACATCTGATTTAAAAGGCTGACCAGCTCCTCCATATCTGCCACTGGTTCCTGAAAGAGGTAGGTCCACATCTCCCGAGGCGTATCAGGGCCATAAACAGCTAATAAATCCTCCGCATGCTTTTCTACCGAGAGAGCCTCTATTCTAGCATAACGCCCTTCTAAGAAATCAATAGAAGGCAGTGCACCGGGTGTATAACCTTCCATTGACTCACCAATCATCTGACCATATTCGTTTACTGGCATTTTTCTTCTCCTTGTTTTACGCTGAAAATACTATATCACAAATTATTCTCTTTGGAAACTAGCACTGTCCTCAAACTTCATACTCAACACTATATTAGTGATCCGTTTTCTGTCTTTTATCCTCTAAGGCTTGATTAATTCGTTGGGTGAGTTTGTGAGTTTGCCAGACTTGATACAACCATATCAATCCATAAATTAACAAGAAAAAGAACCAAAGCAAGGGACTCCACAAGGCTGAACCCCAACCAAAAAATAGAGAGGTCAATACTAAGATAGTAGCCGTCACTAATAAATGAACTCCCACACGTATACTAAAAGCAAGAAACTCTAGCTTTTCAAGTATTAAAGTCAATACCCCCATAATTCCACCCATTAAAAACAGAGCTAGAATATTTTTTATCATTGGTTCAGGATAGGTGATGCTTGGATAAAACTGAGTCAACACCATCATACTCAAATAAAAGAAGGAAGCCGTACGCATTCCCGATACAAAATAATCAATTAATCGTTTCATGATTTTCTCCTATAAACCTAGATAATTCATTAAGGACTTAACGTATTTCCGACTCACACTAGATTTGATGCCCCGAGTCATTTTAGCCATCATGTTCCCTGAAAAACTATCTGATAACGATTCTAAGTGGTCAATGTTTATAATTGAATGGCGTGATATCTGTATAAAATTACGTCGGTTAATCCGATTCTGAAAGTTTATCAATGTTTCCTTAGTTTTATAAATCCCATCTACCGTATAAATGGTTAACAAATTCTTGTCAATATCAGCTAGAATAAGATCCTCAATCTTCACCATGACCAGATGATCATCCGTTCGAATAGGAATGACCACCTGATTAATTGTTGAAAATTGTTCTAAATACTCCATGACTTCCCTTGCTTGGTCAGTTAATTGAGCTGCCTGAATTACAATATGTGGGTCCTTTTCTGAAAACTCTGCCTTCATTTCAAAACGAATCTTCATTTTCTCTCCAATATACCTTTATTTTCTCCTGCTAAACACTTTAACAAATAAAAGCCAAAGAAGAATAGCGACGAGACTGATAATAACCACTATAAAGTATGTCTCTTCCTTTGTCAATAGTTCTTGCCAGTTGATTTGGATTCCCATTTTTTCTTGAAATTCCTTTAACAATCTGCTATTTCCTGTAAATGCGGTCTCTAATGGTTCTTTCATTAAAATTTGTCGATAAAGAGAAGCAATATAAGTTGCAGGGGTACCCTTCATGATAATCTGTGCAAAATCAGGTAAAACTCCAATAGGGACATAAGTTCCTACTAAAAATCCAGAAGCAGTTCCCACTATAGTTGCCAGTTTGCCAAGGCTATCTACAGATTGAAAACGGTAAATCAATAGAACATTTATCAAACTTGAAAGCAGACTGCTTAACAACATAATCAAAGCAATTTCCGGTAAATGACTGATAACTGGACTCTCTTTAAAATAAAACTCCATAACAGCAAACATAAACACCTGCATGACAAAAGAGATGGCAATACTACTGATTAGATAGGACACCTGTAAACCCCAGCTACCTAAATCTGTCAAGAAGAGATCTTGATCCACTTGATTTTCACGATCCTGTACCATTTGTGTAAGAGCCGTAAAACTGGTTGTGATTCCCGTCACAGCCAACGTTCCACCCATCAGCCATTTATTTAAAAGGTTTGTATTATCAGGGAGTTGAGACCAAGCATCCGTCAAGTTCTTCTGCAAAAAAATGATATAAAGGAGGAAGGAAATCAACGCCCCCAATAATGAGAAAAATACTCCTGAACGATTACGAAAATATAAGATAAAATTCCGTTTCAATAAAGCTAACATTAGCGAACCTCTCTTCCTGTAAGTGCAATAAAGGCATCATCCATAGTACCTGGACGAAACTCAAAAGAATCAATTTCTTCTCGTACTTTTGCCAAATATTCAATAGCTTCCAGTGATGTCCTTGGATAAACAAGATATTCCAACTCATTTTCTTCCTTTACTGTCATTCCAGTCTGTAACAACTTTTCTAAATCCTTCATTTCTTTAAAACGAATTTTTAGAATATTAGATGCATACTGACTTTTAATAGCCGTCGCAGAACCTTGCGCAATCACTTTCCCATGATCAACGATATAAATCTGATCTGCTTCATCCGCTTCATCCAGATAATGAGTCGTTAAGATAATAGTCATCCCTTCATCCTTTTGTAGTCGAGACAGTAAATCCCAAATGGCTTTGCGAGTCTGAATATCTAGACCTGTCGTTGGTTCATCTAAGAAAAGAATATCTGGCTGTGAAAGAAGAGCACGCGCAATATCAACCCTACGTTTTTGCCCACCTGACAAAGTCCCATATAGTTGCTTCTGGAAAGCAGTCAAACCCAGTTGATGGATCAAATCATCCACACGACTTGCTACAATCTCCTTATACTGTTGAGCACGAATCGTAAGATTTTCCCTAACCGTCAACATCTCATCCAGTACACTAGCTTGAAAAACAACTCCGATTTTCGTATTTGGCGCATATCGAATCTGACCTTTTGTCGGCTTTTTCAAACCGATTAACATGGAAATGGTGGTTGATTTTCCTGCACCATTGGGGCCCAAAATAGCATTAAAACTCCCTTTTTCAAACTCTAACTGAATATCGTCAACAGCCATATGATCGCCGTACCGTTTAGTCAAATGTTTAGCTTGTAAAATCATATTTATTTCCTCCTCTTTACCTCACTAGTTTAACAAAAAGAATGACAGAAAAAGCGACTTTTGAGATAAGTGGTTAAAATGAGATGTTAAGTGGTGAGATGATGGAAACAGAATTATATTTTTCATTCAAAAAATCCCCCAGATTCTACTCTGAAGGATTCATTTCTTATTTCACAACGATATTAACCAATTTAGTTGGCTTCAATAGTCCAGTGGACTATTGAAGGTGGCAGATAGAGCTAATAAACTCGTTATTTAACGACGATATTAACGAGTTTGTTAGGTACCGCAATCACTTTCACGATTTCCTTACCGTCAATTTCTGCTTTGACTTTTTCATCAGCGAGAGCAATTGCTTGCAATTCTTCACGTGACAAGTCTTTAGCGACCATGAGTTTGGCACGGACTTTACCTTTGATTTGGACAACGATTTCGATTTCGTCTTCAACCAATTTGCTTTCGTCCCATGTTGGCCAAGCTACGTAAGAGATAGATTCTCCTGTTGCTGCAAGAGTTTGCCAGAGCTCTTCTGCCAAGTGAGGTGCAAATGGGGCAATCAATTGGATAAATCCTTTGGCATAGTCCACATAGAGTTCGGCTTCCTTATTAGCCGCATTGACAAAGACCATAAGTTGGGCAATAGCTGTGTTGAATTTCAATGATTCGATTTGTTCTGTGACAGCTTTAACGGTTTCGTTATAAACCTTGTCAAGAGCGCCATTGTTTTCCGCAGCAATTTCCTTGCTTGTAATCAAACGGTAAACACGGTCAAGGAATTTACGGCTTCCTTCCAAACCTTCTTCAGACCAAGCGATTGAAGCATCAAGTGGCCCCATGAACATTTCATAGACACGAAGGGTGTCGGCACCGTATTGTTCCACCACGTCGTCTGGGTTAACAACGTTCTTGAGAGATTTGGACATCTTAGCTGGCGCTTGCTCCAACTCTTCTCCTGTTTCCACATGGAAGAAAGAACCATCACGTTTTTCAACCTTATCGGTTGCCACAAGAGCCCCACGGTGGTCACGGTAGCTGGTTCCCAAAATCATTCCTTGGTTAAAGAGTTTTTGGAATGGTTCCTTAGTCGGAACAACACCGAGGTCATAGAGGAATTTGTGCCAGAAACGAGCATAAAGCAAGTGAAGAACGGCATGCTCTGCCCCACCCACGTAGATATCTACTGGCAACCATTGTTTGAGAAGATCCTTATCGGCCAATTTCTCAGTATTATGTGGATCAATATAGCGGAGGTAGTACCAGCTTGAACCTGCCCATTGTGGCATGGTGTTGGTTTCACGACGACCTTTAACACCATCTTCACGAGTCACTTCAAGCCAGTCTATCAAATTAGCTAGTGGACTTTCACCAGTACCTGAGGGACGGATATCCTTGGTTACAGGCAAGACAAGTGGCAATTCACTTTCAGGAACAGCTGTTGAAGTTCCATCTTCCCAATGAATGATTGGAATTGGCTCACCCCAGTAACGTTGACGGCTAAAGAGCCAGTCGCGGAGACGGTAGGTAACCTTCTCTTGTCCACAGCCTTTTTCTTCCAACCAAGCCACAATCTTGGCAATAGCGTCTTCTTTGTTGAGTCCATCTAGGAAGTCTGAATTAACGTGAAGACCATCTTCAGTATAAGCAGCTTCTGCCACATTACCACCTTCAAGCACTTCTACGATTGGAAGACCAAACTGTTTGGCAAATTCCCAGTCACGTTGGTCGTGGGCTGGAACAGCCATTACCGCACCTGTTCCATAGCTAGCAAGAACATAGTCCGCAATCCAGATTGGAATTTCTTTGCCATTGACAGGGTTGATGGCATAAGCACCAGTCCAAACCCCTGTTTTTTCTTTAGCAAGGTCTGTACGAGCCAAGTCAGACTTGAGGCTAGCTTGGTGTTTGTAGTCTGCTACTGCCTCTGCTTGCTCTGAACTTGTGATAGCGTCTACTAATTCATGTTCAGGTGCCAAAACAGTGAAAGTCGCACCGAAAAGGGTATCTGGACGAGTGGTAAAGACTGTGAATTCCTTGTCTGTTCCTTTTACTTTAAAGGTTACATTGGCACCAGTTGATTTACCAATCCAGTTGCGTTGCATGTCCTTGATAGACTCTGGCCAATCCAACTCATCCAAGTCATTGAGCAAGCGCTCTGCATAGGCCGTGATTTTGAGCATCCATTGGCGCATTGGTTTGCGGACAACTGGATAGCCTCCACGCTCAGAAGTTCCGTCAGGAAGAACTTCTTCGTTGGCAATGGCTGTTCCCAATTCTTCAACCCAGTTTACTGGTACTTCCGCTTCGTAAGCCAAGCCCTTTTCGTAAAGCTTGGTGAAAATCCATTGTGTCCACTTGTAGTAATTTGGATCTGTTGTGTTAACTTCACGATCCCAGTCATAAGAAAATCCAAGCGCATTGATTTGACGTTTGAAGTTGGCAATGTTTTCCGCTGTAAATTCTGCTGGGTCATTCCCCGTATCCATAGCGTATTGCTCTGCGGGCAACCCAAAGGCATCCCAGCCCATTGGGTGAAGGACATTGTAGCCTTGCGCACGTTTGTAACGGCTGAGGATATCAGTTGCTGTGTAGCCTTCTGGGTGTCCTACGTGCAGACCCGCTCCAGACGGATAAGGGAACATATCAAGAGCATAAAACTTCGGTTTTGATGCATCTGTTCCTGTCTTAAATGTATGATGTTCTGCCCAGTAGCCCTGCCACTTAGGCTCAATTTCTTTATGATTGTAAAAACTCATGGTCTCTCTCCAATTTTGTGATGTTACTATTATACCATTTTTGAGGGAATTTGGTCTCGTTCTATTCTATACTTTTCTATTTTACCTTGCTCTAAAATTTTTAAACTGCTATACTTATAACAGAAAACCCTTCCAAGGAGGTAGCGAATGTCTCAGTCCTTTAAAAAATCTCTCCAAAAAGAAATTCTTCATAGAAGCTCTATCGCAGCCTTTGTGACCTCTCTTTTACTACTCATTTTACTTTTTGGTTTTTCCTATTTTTTACAAAAGCAACAACTCTCCAAAGATACGAGACAGATTGTCAAACAGGTTCAAGAAATGAAAGAAGCAAATAATGAGCTCCTGACTACTATGAACCATAAAATGATTCCTGGATTTTTGGATGGCAAACACACAGAGCGAGAAGTCTTTAGCTTATTTTACGAGACAAAAGCTAAATTAAAACTTAGTTCTGACCTCATTATCCTAAGTGATACAGGTGAATTACTATTTAGTACCAATCGAAATCATCAAGAAAGTATTTTATCTCCCTACTATCTAAAACTACTCATTCAAAATCCTTCTCAAGAAAAAGTGACAGAAAAAATTGCACTCTCTTCAGACAAGCAACACTATACACTCTTTATCAAACCACTACTTCAAAACCAACGAGTTAAGGCCTATACTATTGCTTTCGTAAATGAGAATGATTTCATCTCAAGTTTCCCAATGATCAATTCCAAATACATCATTACCGATAGCTTTGGAAATATGTTTTCTAACAATACAAATCAGTTCACTCGCTCCACTCTTGAAAAATTTGATGAAAAACTCCTACACTCTCGCACCCACTGGTATGCGAATGAACCGCTTATTGTTCAAAAAGAAAAAGTCGGTGCTGTTTTTTCAATCTATACTTTTCAATCCTTCTTTCCCATTCCTAGCTTACTCGGCCTAGCCTCCGTCCTCACCTTATGTATATTTTTCCTCTACTTCTGGCAAGCAAGGCGAATTGCTCATAAAATTGCCACACATAACGCTGTTCCTATTGAAAGTTTGGTTTACCAACTTCAAGAAATTCCTAAACAAGCAGAAAAAAGGCTTTCTCTACAGACAGGTGATGAGTTTGAGTTTATGGCAGAAAAAATTAACAATATGTTGTACGAATTAGATCAACTTCATCAAAAAATGTTGACCATCGAAAAAGAAAAGTGGATTTTTGAAAGAAAAATGCTGGAAGCTCAGTTCAATCCTCATTTTCTCTACAATACACTTGAGACGATTAAAATCACTTCTTTAATGGATGCCGCTCTCACACAAGATCTGATTCAAAACCTCACGCGCATTCTTCGCTACAGTATCACCGATTTAGAAAAAGAAACAACCATTTGTCAGGATTTAAAGATTATAGAGGATTACCTTATGATTCATAAGATTCGTTTTGAGCACTTTTCTTATGATATTGTCTGTCCAGAAACTGTCGATAATCAGCCTATACCTAAGCTTTTCTTGCTTCCTCTCGTAGAAAATGCTATAAAATATGGGATGCAATACCGTATTGATCTTCATATAGATATCCAAATTACCTTGGAAGCAGATTCTCTGACTTTTTTAGTCAAGGATAATGCCGGAGGGCTCACAAAACAAGAGCGACTCGCTATTTTAGACTCTTTAGAAAGCCCTCATACCCAGCATGGCATCGTTAACAGCTATAAACGATTGAGCAATTTCTTTTCTGATGTCCAGCTAGATTTAGGAGTCAATCGCCAAGGAGAAACTTGGATCAAATTTATAACGAAAGGACTAACTCATGTTTAAGCTCATTATCGTAGAGGATGAACACCTCATCCGAAAATGGCTAGAAATTGCCGTAGACTACTCTGCCTTAGGTATCCAAGTTGTAGGAACTGCTAGTCACGGTCAAGAGGGAATGAAACTCATCCAAGAAAAAGAACCTCATATCGTCTTAACAGATATCACAATGCCAATTATGGATGCTTTTATGATGTTCGAAGCCACTCGTACCCTTTCTTATGAAAAAGTTATCTTATCAGGTTATAACGATTTTCAAAATGCTAAAAAAGCCATGCAATATGGAGCAGTTGATTTCTTATCCAAACCAATTGATACCAAGGAGTTGACAGAATGTCTTCAAAAAATTGTTTTGCGATTACGAGTTAGTACTCGTCAAGAAACTCCTTTTTTAGAAGAATATCAAACTTTACTCACCTCTATCCAACAAGTTGATACACAAAACCAAATCATTCAGCAAATTCTTGAATTTGTGCACCAACACTACTGCATGCACTTTACCATTTCTACCATTGCAGAGAATCTAGGATATAGTGAAAGTTATCTATATAAGGTTATCAAAGAAGACTTCTCAATGACGCTAAATGAATATATCTTACGCTACCGGCTCAAGCAAGCTATAGATAAAATGGCTGAGTCCCCTAATTCTCCCTTAAGCGATATCTCTGAACAAGTTGGATTTTCAGACTATAAATATTTTGCCAAAGTTTTTAAAAAATATCTCCATATTTCTCCAAAAGAATTAAAACTCATGGATAAAAACCATTGATGTAAAAGGATTGCTCAACTCTACTGTAGCAATCTTTTTATTTTATACTTCTCATCGAAATCCCAGCTACAGTTTACCCTCCTTGCTCGAGACACCTATTTTCTATTTCTCGTTTTAGATTTCTTTAAGGTTTTTATTATATCCTGTAGAACTCTACAATTTAAAAACATTAACAATCTAGGTAGAGAAAATGTTCGTAAAAAAGGAGATACTTATGAAAAAAATACTATTCTTTCTCTCTTGTAGCTGGATATTCCTTTCTTTATCAGGATGTTCTTCACCTATAGAAGCGGAAACTAGCGCTGAAAAAGATTCAGATAACACTTTGGTTGTCTACTCGCCTAACCCTGAAGACCTTATCGAAGAAACAATCCCAGCCTTCGAAGAAAAATATGGTATTAAGGTTGACTTAGTACAAGCCAGCACTGGTGAATTGTTCAAAAAAGCTGAGGCTGAAAAAGAATCACCTGTAGCCGATGTCATTTTCGGAGGCTCCTACGCCCTCTTCTCTTCTAACGAAAATCTTTTTGAACCTTATATTTCTCAAGAGAACGACCAGATAATCCCTGAATATCAAAATAAAACTGGATTCTACACACCTTATACACTTGATGTCAGTGTCATCATTGCCAATTCAGCTCTTACAAAAGATATTAAAATTGAAGGCTACAATGATCTACTAAATCCTAAATTAAAAGGTAAAATTGCTACTGCTGATCCAAGTAATGCTTCTAGCGCCTTTGCTCAATTGACAAACATGCTTGTCGATCAAGGTGGATACGAAAATGAACAGGCTTGGAACTATGTGAAAAATCTATTTACCCTAGTAGATGGAAATATTGCATCTAGCTCTTCAAATGTTTACAAAGCCGTCGCAGATGGAGAAATGGCTGTAGGGCTCACCTATGAAGATCCTGCCTTAAAACTTTTAAACGATGGAGTTGATGTAAAAGTCATTTATCCAAAAGAAGGAACCGTCTTTTTACCTGGTAACGCTGCTATCGTCAAAAATGCCAAACACATGGAAAACGCTAAGAAGTTTATCGATTTCCTCCTTTCTCAAGAAATCCAAGATAAGCTAGGAACTGAAACAACAATCAGACCCATTCGTAAAAATGCTAAAACCAATAAAAATATGAAGGCTATGACAGAAATCAATATTGCCACTGAAGATTCCGATTATGTCATAAAAAACAAATCTGCCATTCTTAAAAAGTACAATGATATTTTTACAGATATTCAATCTAAAAAATAACATTTGACTTTCCAATGATTAACTGTCAAACCCTACTATAAAATCAAAAGATTACTTCCGTTTTTGTAGAGAATTTTACTCTAATAGAATAGAATTATCGGTTTTAAAAACGCTTACATTGTTTTAAAATAAACTTAAATAACATAACGGAGGTATCCATCATGAAAAAGAAATGGATGTATTATGCTGCTTGCGGACTAGCTCTTTTTGGTCTTGCTGCTTGTTCTTCTAATGAATCTGCCGATGGCGGTTCATCTGATAAAGGAGACGGCGGTTCGCTAGTCGTTTATTCACCAAACTCAGAGGGCTTAATCGGAGCAACTATTCCTGCCTTTGAAGAAAAATATGGTATCAAAGTAGAACTGATTCAAGCTGGTACTGGAGAACTTTTCAAAAAACTAGAGTCAGAAAAAGAAGCTCCTGTAGCTGATGTCATCTTTGGTGGTTCTTATACACAATATGCTACCCACGGAGAACTCTTTGAAAACTATACTTCAAAAGAAAATGATAATGTTATCAAAGAATATCAAAACACAACTGGCTACTCTACTCCTTATACACTAGATGGTAGTGTTTTAATCGTCAATCCTGATTTAACGAAAGGCATGAACATCGAAGGATATAGCGACCTTCTCAAACCTGAACTAAAAGGAAAAATCGCAACTGCTGACCCAGCAAACTCTTCTAGCGCCTTTGCTCAATTAACAAATATGCTACAAGCTCAAGGTGGTTACAAAGACGATAAAGCTTGGTCTTATGTAAAAGATCTCTTCACACTTATTGATGGTAAAATCGGTTCAAGCTCATCTGGTGTCTATAAAGCAGTTGCTGACGGAGAAATGGCTGTTGGTCTCTCTTATGAAGATCCAGCAGTTAAACTCTTAAATGACGGAGCTAACATTAAGGTAGTCTATCCAAAAGAAGGAACCGTCTTCCTACCTGCTAGTGCTGCTATCGTTAAAAAAGCGAAAAATATGGAAAATGCCAAGAAATTTATCGATTTTATTATCTCTCAAGAAGTACAAGATACACTTGGTACAACCACTACTAACCGTCCTGTTCGTAAAAATGCTAAAACAAGCGAAAATATGAAACCAATTGACAAAATCAAAACACTCACTGAAGATTATGATTATGTCATCAAGAATAAATCAGATATCGTTAAGAAATACAACGAAGTCTTTACAGATATCCAATCTAAACAGTAAAAGAGGTTCACTATGAGTGAGATCAAAATTATTAACGCCAAAAAAATCTACCACGATGTTCCTGTTATTGAGAATTTGAACATTACAATTCCAAAAGGAAGTCTCTTTACCCTTCTTGGACCTTCAGGTTGTGGGAAAACGACTCTTCTTCGTATGATTGCAGGTTTCAACAGTATCGAAGGCGGAGAATTTTACTTCGATGATACAAAAATCAATAATATGGAACCCAGCAAACGCAATATCGGGATGGTTTTCCAAAACTACGCTATTTTCCCGCATTTGACTGTCCGAGACAATGTTGCTTTTGGTCTTAAGCAAAAGAAGGTTCCAAAAGAAGAATTGATTCAACAGACCAACAAATATCTTGAACTCATGCAAATTGCTCAATATGCGGATCGGAAGCCCGATAAACTCAGTGGGGGACAACAACAACGTGTCGCCTTGGCACGTGCCTTAGCGGTTAATCCAAGTGTTCTCCTCATGGACGAGCCACTTAGTAACCTAGATGCCAAACTTCGCTTGGATATGCGTCAAGCCATTCGAGAAATCCAACACGAAGTAGGAATTACAACCGTTTATGTAACCCACGACCAAGAAGAAGCTATGGCTATTTCAGACCAAATTGCTGTTATGAAAGACGGAGTTATCCAACAAATCGGCCGACCAAAAGAACTCTATCATAAACCAGCTAATGAGTTTGTAGCAACTTTTATCGGACGCACAAATATTATCCCTGCCAATCTCGAAAAACGGAGCGACGGCGCTTATATAGTCTTTTCAGATGGCTATGCTCTTCGAATGCCAGCTCTTGATCAGGCTGAGGAACAAGCTATTCATGTAAGTATTCGTCCTGAAGAGTTTATCAAAGATGAATCTGGAGATATTGAAGGAACTATTAGCGATAGCGTCTATCTTGGACTAAATACTGAATATTTCATCGAGACAGGTTTTGCCTCAAAAATTCAAGTTAGCGAAGAATCAACTTTTGAAGAAGATCTACAAAAAGGCGATCGTATTCGTCTACGAATCAATACTCAAAAATTAAACGTCTTTTCTGCAGATGGTTCACAAAACCTGATAAAAGGAGTCAACCATGGAACGTAAAAAACTAAATATTTGGACAGCCTCCTCTTTCTTCATCTTTCTTACCTATCTTGTCTTTCTCGTTTATCCTATCGTTACCGTGCTCAAGCAAGCACTCATACATGAAGGACAATTCTCACTAGCTAATTTTGTCACTTTCTTTAGTAAAGCCTACTACTCTGAGACACTTGTTAACAGTTTCAAGGTTTCCATTACCGCTACTGTCACTTCCTTAGTTGTAGGAACCCTATTAGCTTATCTCTTCTCTATGTATGACTTCAAGGGGAAGAAATTTCTACAAATATTAATTATCATTGCTTCCATGTCAGCTCCTTTTGTGGGAGCCTACTCCTGGATTCTATTGCTGGGACGAAATGGGGTCATCACTAAATTCTTGACAAATGCCCTTCATCTTCCAGCTATCGATATTTATGGATTCAAAGGAATTGTACTTGTATTTACACTTCAACTATTTCCGCTCGTATTTCTATACGTTGCTGGGACAATGAAGAGTATTGACAATTCTCTACTTGAAGCAGCTGAAAGTATGGGGTCCTTCGGATTTAAGCGTATCGTAACGGTTGTTTTACCTCTCCTAGTTCCAACCTTACTAGCTGCTGCCCTACTTGTATTTATGAGAGCATTCTCAGACTTTGGAACGCCTATGTTGATTGGTGAAGGATATCGGACTTTCCCTGTCCTAATTTATACCCAATTTATTAGCGAGGTTGGAGGAAATTCTGCTTTTGCATCTGCTTTAGCAATTATGGCGATTATCATTGCCTTGGCAATTTTCCTTATCCAAAAATACATTTCAAATCGCTACAGTTTCAGCATGAATTCGCTCCATCCAATTGAGCCTAAAAAAACTACAAAAGGAAAAATGGTTGCCATTTATGCAACAGTCTACGGAATTATCTTGTTCTCTGTTCTACCTCAAGTCTACTTGATTTATACTTCTTTCCTAAAAACATCAGGTATGGTATTTGTCAAAGGTTATTCTCTAAACAGTTACAAGGTAGCTTTCAATCGTATGGGATCTGCTATTTTCAATACCATTCGTATCCCTTTGATTGCCTTAGTTCTAGTTGTCCTATTCGCAACATTTATCTCCTACCTAGCTGTTAGAAAACGGAATTTGTTTACAAACTTAATTGACAGCCTCAGTATGGTCCCTTATATTGTACCAGGAACCGTTCTAGGGATTGCCTTCATTTCTTCCTTCAATACTGGCCTATTTGGAAGTGGATTTCTTATGATTACAGGGACAGCTTTCATCTTGATTATGTCCCTATCTGTCAGAAGATTGCCTTATACTATTCGCTCATCTGTTGCTAGCTTGCAACAAATAGCACCAAGTATTGAAGAAGCCGCTGAGAGCTTAGGAAGTAGTCGTCTCAATACCTTTGCCAAGATTACAACTCCAATGATGCTATCTGGTATTATTTCTGGAGCCATCCTATCTTGGGTTACAATGATTTCAGAACTCTCTACTTCTATCCTCCTCTACAATGTCAAAACAAGAACAATGACTGTAGCTATTTATACAGAGGTTCTCAGAGGAAATTACGGTGTTGCGGCAGCCTTGTCAACTATCCTAACTGTTCTAACAGTAGGTTCCTTGCTCTTGTTTATGAAAATATCTAAAAGCAATAGCATTACACTTTAGTTTTCCCCATCAAAAACAGCCGAAAGGATTACCCTCGGCTGTTTTTTCTTATCTTGATATTCTTATCAAATCCCTAGTTCATAACAAGCAAGTCTAGACTGATTATACTCAATGAAAATCAAAGAGAAAACTAGGAAACTAGCCGCAGGTTGCTCAAAGCACTGCTTTGAGGTTATAGATAAGACTGACGAAGTCAGCTCAAAACACTGTTTTGAGGTTGTGGATAGAACTGACGAAGTCAGTAACCATATCTACGGCAAGACGACGTTGACGCGGTTTGAAGAGATTTTCGAAGAGCATTAAATAGAGGCTTCCTCCATCTTCTCCCGTCCTAGTTCTCGGTAACTACGATCGCCGACAACTTCTACGCTAAACTGGCCGTCCTCATATTCAAGGATCGTCACGCTACCATTATCGAGACCATGCGGATGCATACCATTAATCAGATAAACAATGGTTCCAATGGTCATTCCGTGGCTGACGACAAGGGCATTGCCGCCACCTTGTTCTTCCATTTCTTTGGCAATCGCTTCAAAACCTTCCTTGATTCGGCCACTGAGTTTTTCCCAGCCCTCAGCCCAACCAGCTGTATCGACCTCTACCAATCCCTCAGCCAGTTCAGCATAAGACAATTGATGAACGTGGTCCACATTAAAGATACGAGGAATAATGCCCATGAAAAGATCACCATCATAAGCTCCGTCAAAGCTACCAAAACACCATTCTCTGATACGCTTGTCCATACGATAAGGGATTTTCCCCTGCAAACCAAGTTCAGCAAGGATGATTCCCATAGTCTGAATGGTGCGACCAGAATCACTCGAATAAGCGCGCTCAAACTGCAGACCAGATTCTCGCAAACCGATTCCTAATTCTTGAATCCCTCTCTCACCTTCAGCTGTTAAAGGAGTATCGCTCCAACCTTGCGCGCGACCAATCGTGTTAAACATAGTCTTTCCATGACGTACCAAATACAATCGTACTTTTACCATTTTCCGTCCTCCGTTTGCTTCTATTATATCATGGATGATAAAACAAAAGCCACCCATACAGGCGACTTTTGCAGGAGATTATTATGAAAAAGTTTAGGAGTTCTATTAAATAAAGATATTAGATGAAAATCAAATTCAAACTAAATCAGAGTTATCTGTTTCAAATAATATTAGGAGGTCTTTATTTAATGATTATAGTATACACATCCAACCTTAAATAGAACTTAAAATTTCTCTCATTTTCTTAATTTTTAAAGCTATGAATTGGTGCTGGAATTTGTCCTCCACGAGAGATGAAATCGACAGACGAAGCCCCATTGACCTTCATAACGGGTGCAGTACCTAATAGGCCACCAAACTCAATCATATCACCTTCTTTTCCTTTTGGAATGATACGAACAGCCGTTGTCTTCATGTTAATGACACCAATAGCAGCTTCATCTGCAATCATGGCCGCAATGGTTTCAGCAGGTGTATCTTCTGGAATGGCAATCATATCCAATCCAACAGAACAGATAGCCGTCATAGCTTCTAGTTTTTCCAAATTAAGAGAACCATTTTGCACTGCAGCAATCATTCCTTCATCCTCTGAAACAGGGATAAAGGCACCAGACAAACCACCAACTTGGTTGCAGGCCATAACTCCGCCCTTCTTAACTTGGTCATTCAAGAGAGCCAAGGCAGCTGTCGTCCCATGTGTTCCAACTGTTTCTAGCCCCATTTCCTCAAGGACACGTGCTACAGAATCTCCAACCGCAGGAGTTGGCGCCAAACTCAAGTCCACAATACCAAACTCCACACCCAGTCTTTCACTAGCCATTTGACCAACCAATTGACCGATACGAGTGATTTTAAAGGCAGTTTTCTTAACTGTTTCGGCTACTACATCAAAGCTCTGTCCACGAACTTTTTCCAAGGCACGTTTCACAACACCAGGACCAGAAACTCCGACATTGATGATAACATCTGCCTCCCCAACACCATGAAAGGCACCCGCCATAAATGGATTGTCCTCAACAGCATTAGCGAATACAACCAACTTGGCCGCTCCCATATCTGATAGATTAGCCGTTTCCTTGATAACTCGTCCCATATCTGCCACAGCCGTCATATTGATACCAGACTTGGTTGAGCCGATATTGACTGACGAGCAGACCTTATCCGTTTCAGCCAAAGCGCGAGGAATAGAATTGATGAGAATCTCATCTCCCTTTTGATACCCTTTTTGTACCAAGGCAGAGAAACCACCAATAAAGTCCACACCAATCTCTTTCGCAGCCTTATCAAGCGCTTTTGCCAGAACCACATAGTCTGTCGCATCTGTCGCTGCTCCAATCAGAGAAATAGGAGTCACCGATACACGCTTATTAACGATTGGAATTCCCAACTCAGCTGCAATTTCATCGCCAACAGCCACTAAATTAGCCGCCTTGGTCGTAATCTTTTGATAAATTTTCTCCGCAGCACGATTGATATCTGGATCGATACAGTCTAATAGGGAAATCCCCATGGTAATGGTTCTGATATCGAAGTTTTGCTCCTCAATCATAGCAATGGTTTCAGTAACTTGTCTAATATCCATGTGCACCTCCTAGATATTATACATAGCTTCGAAAATCGCTGCACTCTGAATATTGATTTTTACATTCAAAGTTTGCCCAAAAGCTTCAAATTCATTACGAAGATAGGTAAAATCTTGCTTTTCATCGCTAGAGACGACAGCCATCATCGTGAAATATTCATCCAAGACAGTTTGAGAGATATCGTCAATATTCAAACCCAATTCTGCAATTTTACCAGAAACACCTGCAACAATTCCAGATTTATCTTTACCAACAACAGTTATAATCGCTTTCATAAGCAAACTCCAATTCTTCTTTTAATAGGAAACCTGAACATTAAACAGGATTCTTTTCAAATAGTATAGCATAATTCTAACTAAAATACTCAAAAACGCCTGCTTACGAAGTTGTTCTTAAGAAAAAAACAATTTCGTAAACAAGCGTCTACTATCCCAACTTATGATGAGTGTTCCCGCTAGGACCGAAATCCTAGCGGTAGACCAGAGCTAGACTAAGAGCACAAGACTCCATCATCATAACACTCAACAAAATTGATGATTTTATACTAATTCGATGATCGCCATTGGCGCTGCATCACCACGACGTGGTTCAGTTTTAAGGATACGAGTGTATCCACCGTTACGTTCAGCATAACGAGGTGCGATTTCTGAGAACAATTTTTGAAGTGCTGTAGTAGAAGTGTACTTATCAGTTGCTTCATCATAGTTTTCAGATGCGATTTCATTACGTACGAAAGCAGCTGCTTGACGACGTGCATGCAAATCACCACGTTTACCTAGAGTAATCATTTTTTCAACAGTTTTACGGATTTCTTTAGCACGAGCTTCAGTTGTCACGATTGATTCGTTGATCAAAAGGTCAGTTGTCAAATCGCGAAGCATTGCTTTACGTTGTGAGCTAGTGCGTCCTAGTTTACGGTAAGCCATGTATTCCTCCTTTATTTATCTTTTAATCCAAGACCCAAATCAATGAGTTTGAGTTTCACTTCTTCCAAACTCTTGCGTCCAAGATTTCGTACTTTCATCATCTCTGCTTCAGATTTTTCTGTCAAATCATGCACAGTATTGATACCGGCACGTTTCAAACAGTTATATGAACGCACAGACAAGTCCAGTTCCTCAATCGTACGATCCAAAATACGGTCGTCAGATTCAGTGTCAGCTTCTTTCATCACTTCAGTTGACTTAGCAATCTCAGTAAGATTTGTAAACAAATCAAGATGTTCTGTCAAAATGCGTGCTGAAAGCCCTAAAGCATCTTCTGGAATAATTGTTCCATTAGTCAAGATTTCAAGGGTTAATTTGTCAAACCCATCATTGCTACCTACACGAGCAGGTTCCACTTGATAGTTGACTTTTGTAACTGGTGTATAAATAGAATCTACAGCAAGTGTTCCAACTGGTGCATTATCCTTTTTATTTTCATCTGCAGGTACATATCCACGACCACTGTTAACAGTCATAGTCGCTTTTAGAGAAGAACCTTCACCGATTGTAAAGAGATAATGATCTGGATTTACAATTTCAATATCGCTATCTGTCAAAATGTCACCAGCTGTTACTTCAGCAGGACCTTCAACATCTAGTTCGATGATTTTTTCGTCTTCAACGTACGATTTCACTGCAATTCCTTTAATGTTCAGAATGATTTGCATCACGTCTTCACGAACACCTGGAACTGTGTCAAACTCATGTAACACACCATCAATGTTGATAGATGTCACAGCTGCTCCTGGTAGAGAAGCTAGAAGTACACGACGAAGAGAGTTACCAAGAGTTGTACCGTAGCCACGTTCAAGTGGTTCGATTACAAACTTGCCATAATCTTTATTTTCATCAATTTTTGTTATATTTGGTTTTTCAAACTCGATCATTTAGTTACTCCCTCTTAAACGAAAAGCAGTGTAATGCGATGATTATACACGGCGACGTTTTGGAGGACGAGCACCATTGTGTGGCACTGGAGTCACATCACGAATTGCTGTTACTTCAAGACCAGCGGCAGCAAGCGCACGAATAGCTGACTCACGACCAGAACCTGGACCTTTTACAGTAACTTCAACTGATTTAAGACCGTGTTCTTGTGCAGATTTAGCAGCAGCTTCAGAAGCCATTTGAGCAGCGAATGGTGTAGATTTACGAGAACCTTTGAAACCAAGAGCACCAGCTGATGACCAAGCAATTGCATTACCATGCACATCAGTAATCATAACAATAGTGTTATTAAATGTAGCGTGAATATGAGCAATACCAGATTCGATATTCTTTTTCACACGACGTTTACGTGTTGGTTTAGCCAAGACTTTTACCTCCTATATTATTTTTTCTTACCAGCGATCGCAACAGCTTTACCTTTACGAGTGCGAGCGTTGTTTTTAGTGTTTTGTCCACGGACAGGAAGTCCACGACGGTGACGGATACCACGGTATGAACCGATTTCCATCAAACGTTTGATGTTCAAGTTTACTTCACGACGAAGGTCACCTTCAACTTTGATTGCATCCACTTCACGACGGATAGCATCTTCTTGATCTGATGTAAGGTCACGTACACGAACATCTTCTGAGATTCCAGCAGCAGCCAAAATTTTCTTAGATGTTGCAAGTCCGATACCATAAACATAAGTCAATGAGATTACTACGCGTTTGTCATTTGGAATGTCAACTCCAGCAATACGAGCCATGTTTTCTCCTTTCTATCTTATCCTTGACGTTGTTTGTGTTTTGGATTTGCTGGGCAAATTACCATAACACGACCATTACGACGAATAACTTTACAGTATTCGCAAATTGGTTTGACCGATGGTCTTACTTTCATTTCTTATCCCTCCAAGTTTTTCGATTATTTAAAGCGGTAAGTGATACGTCCACGTGTCAAGTCATATGGACTCATTTCGACAGTAACACGATCTCCCGCTAAAATACGAATATAGTTTTTACGAATTTTACCAGAAACTGTTGCTAAAATCTGATGTCCATTTTCAAGTTCAACCGTAAACATTGCATTCGGCATTGTATCAACTACTTTGCCTTCAACTTCAATCACATCGTCTTTTGCCACGCAAAAGCACCTCCATAAATTTCGATTCGATGCCTCTAGACACAGAGACAACAATTATAAGTCAGACTATTTCAGTATAACATTTGTAGCGGATTTTTGCAAGTGTGAAAAACGCTTTATTTCAAATTTGTCAATACTTTTTCGATATCTGAGAAGACATCATTGATATCTTGATTACCTTCGATGTCATGAACCAAACCTTTGGCACGGTAGTGAGCAATGATTGGTTCCCCTTGAGCAATATTCACATCTAAACGACGTTTTACTGTCTCAGGTTTATCATCTTCACGTTGGTAGTAATCTTCTTCTTTATAGTCAACTGGTGGGTTAAAGACCTTGTGGAAAGTTTCTCCAGTTACGCGGTGGATGATACGGCCACTCAAACGTTCCAAGAGGCTATCTGGATTCACTTCTATGTTGATGACACCTTCTAGTTCAATGCCAAGTTCAGCCAATGTTTTGTCCAAGGCATGAGCTTGTTCGATTGTACGTGGGTAACCATCCAACAAGAATCCTGTTTCTTTAATATCATCTTGTGAAAGACGTTCTTTTACGATTCCATTTGTAACTTCATCAGGAACCAATTCACCCTTGTCAATGTATGACTTAGCAAGAACACCCATTTCAGTTTGATTTGCCATAGCAGCGCGGAACATATCACCTGTTGAGATATGTGCAACATGGAATTGTTCTACGATTTTTGCTGCTTGAGTTCCCTTACCTGCACCAGGTAAGCCCATAATCAAAAGATTCATGATTTGATCTCCTTATTTTATTTTTAAATAGAAGCAAAAAGTCTTTTCACCCCTATTTAAAAACAAAATAGAAGAGGGGAGACCAAACTCTCACTAATGTTAGAGTTAAACCTCCACTCCCTCAGCATTTACTGATTCAGTAAATACTTTTATTCTGTTCTGTCCATGAAACCAACATACTTACGTTTCAATAGGTAACCTTCCAATTGTTTGATTCCTTCAATACCTGTAGAGATAATGATCAAAAGACTGGTTCCTCCAAAAGCAACTGCTTCTGAAAGTCCGAAAACATCTTTTGCTACAATCGGTAAAATAGAAATCACACCAAGGAAGAGAGAACCAACAGTTGCAAGACGACGAAGAAGTTTAGACATATATTCCTCTGTACCTTTACCAGGACGAACTCCGTGGATATAGGCACCGCTCTTTTGTAGATTCTCTGCCGCTTTTTCAGGATTAATCTGTACAAACGTATAGAAGAATGTAAAGAGAATAATCAACAAAGCATACATAGCAATACCTGTTGGTGAAGTTGTTGCCAACATTTCTTGTGCTGTTCTTACCCAAGCCCAATCATGACCTGTAGCGCTCAAAAACTGAAGAATAGCTGCTGGCGCCGCAGTAATCGAACTTGCAAAGATAACAGGGATAACTCCAGCAGGGTTTACTTTCAAAGGAAGGTAAGAGCTAGATGGAGCGCCTTGTGCAACCTTAGTATATTGGATTGGAATTTTGTATTCTGCTTGTTGAACATAAGTTGTAAAGTAAATAATCAACAATACAGTAATAATCAAAATGATTACGAAAATGATAGATGAGCTGATACGGCTACTTGGGACGTTCACAAAGTAGTCCACATAGATGCCCTGAATCATCTCTGGAATTGAGGCAACAATCCCGGCAAAGATAATCATAGAAACACCATTTCCGTATCCCTTATCTGTAATTTGCTCTCCCAACCAAGTCACAATCATGCTACCAGCTGTTAAGATGATACCAATCATGATAAAGACTTGTGGAGTAAGAGCTGTTTTCAACAATTGAGCTCCAGCCAAAGTATTAAAACCAGCTGTAATCCCGATAGATTGCACAAAAGCGAGAACTAGAGCAATATAACGAGTAGCTTGATTCAATTTTCTTCGACCTACTTCCCCTTGTTTACCCCACTCTACAAACTTGGGTAAAATATCCATTTGCAAGAGTTGGACAACGATAGAGGCCGTAATGTAGGGACTAACACCAAGAGCAAAAACTGAGAAGTTTTTCATGGCATTTCCTGACACCAAGCTCAACATGTTTAAGAAGGATAATCCACTTAAAGCATTCAAGCTATTAGCATTCACACCAGGAACTGTAATGCTAGTTCCGATACGAAAGACCAAAACGATAAAAATTGTAAATAAAATTTTTGATCGAACCTGCTTGACTTTAAGAGCTTCTCTTAATAATTTAAAAAACATAGGTCACCTCTCTTAGATGACTTCTACTGAACCACCTTTAGCAGTGATAGCTTCTTCAGCTGATTTAGAGAATTTAGCTGCTTTCACAGTCAATTTCTTAGTCAACTCACCGTTACCAAGAATTTTAATACCTGATTTTTCAGCTTTAACAATTCCTGCTTCGATAAGAACAACTGGAGTTACTTCAGCACCATCTTCAAAGACGTTCAATTGGTCAAGGTTCACAATTGCGTATTCTTTAGCGTTGATGTTAGTGAATCCACGTTTTGGAAGACGACGGAACAATGGAGTTTGTCCACCTTCAAAACCAAGGCGAACTCCGCCACCGCTACGAGCTTTTTGACCTTTTTGACCACGACCAGATGTTTTACCGTTACCTGATGAAGTACCACGACCAACGCGGTTACGTACTTTACGAGAACCTTCTGCAGGTTTCAATTCATGAAGTTTCATTTTTATTTTCTCCTCTTTTGTAAAATGCTAGCGCCGATAAGGGAGAAAAGGTTGTCTCCCCCATCAACTCGCCTATACGACGTCATCATAGATGACTATATCTAGTTTTAGGGGATGGTATAGTGCACATCCCCTAAAATTTCATTAGTTTACTTCTTCAACTGTTACCAAGTGAGATACTGCTGTGATCATACCACGGATAGCAGCGTTATCTTCTTTAATAACAGAGCTGTTCAATTTGCCAAGTCCAAGTGCTACAACAGTTTTACGTTGTGATGGAATGCGTCCGATTGGAGACTTAGTCAAAGTAATTTTAATTTGAGCCATTTTATCCCCTTTCTTATGCCAAATCAGAAACTGAAATACCACGGAGGGCAGCAACTTCTTCAGCGCGTTTCAATTGTTTCAAACCTTCAACAGTTGCACGAACAATGTTGATTGGAGTGTTAGAACCAAGTGATTTAGATGTAATATCTGCCACACCTGCCAATTCCACAACGGCACGAACTGCACCACCAGCGGCAACTCCAGAACCTTCTACAGCAGGTTTCAACAATACTTTAGCTCCACCGAATTCTGAAAGAACTTCGTGTGGGATTGTTGTTCCAACCATAGGAACTTCGATCAAGTTTTTCTTAGCATCATCTACTGCTTTACGGATTGCTTCTGGAACTTCTTGAGCTTTACCAGTACCAAATCCTACGCGACCGTTGTGGTCACCAACAACAACAAGAGCTGCGAAACGAAGACGACGTCCACCTTTAACAACTTTTGTAACACGGTTGACAGCAACTACGCGTTCTTCTAATTCAACTGCATTGTCTTTAAATGCCATTTTCTAGTGTCCTCCTATTAGAATTTCAATCCGTTTTCACGAGCTGCATCAGCCAAAGCTTTCACACGTCCGTGATATAGATATCCACCGCGGTCGAACACCACTTCTGAAATACCTTTAGCGTTTGCACGTTCTGCAACGAGTTTACCGACAGCAACGGCTTGTTCAGTTTTAGTTCCTTTTGAAACTTCTTTGTCAAGAGTTGAAGCACTTGCGAGCGTTACACCCGCTACGTCATCAATCACTTGAGCGTAGATGCCTGTATTAGAACGGAATACGTTCAAACGTGGGCGATCAGCAGTTCCAGAGAGTTTTCCGCGAACGCGACGGTGGCGTTTTTGGCGGAGTTTGTTTTTATCTGGTTTTGAAATCACAGTTTTCACCTCTTTAGTTTTAAATCGTGTGCTATGCACAAAGTTGGAAAATAGGTTGGTGGTTGAGAATCAACCACTCAACATTATTTACCTGTTTTACCTTCTTTACGGCGAACGAATTCACCAACGTAACGGATACCTTTACCTTTATATGGTTCTGGCGAACGAAGGCTACGTACGTAAGCAGCTGTTTGACCAACTACTTCTTTTGAAATTCCGCTAACAACGATTGTTGTTGGGTTTGGAAGTTCAAAAGTAATTCCTTCTGGAGCTTCAACTTCGTCTGGATGAGATTTACCAACAGCCAAAACAAGTTTAGATCCTTGAAGTTGTGCACGGTAACCAACCCCGCGCATTTCAAGTTCTTTCTTGAATCCTTCTGATACACCAACAACCATGTTGTTCAAAAGGGCACGAGTAGTTCCGTGGATAGTTTTCATTTCTTTTGAATCGTTTGGACGGTGAAGAGTTACTTCAGTGCCTTCCACACGGATTTCAATATCTTTTGAGAACTCACGAGTAAGTTCTCCTTTAGGTCCTTTTACAGTTACAACGTTGTCATTGTTAGTGATCTCAACACCAGCAGGCAACACGATAACTTTATTACCAATACGTGACATGTTTATTTTCTCCTGTTAGATTGTCAGGCCATAACGGCCAGTTTTCACGGGGTTCAGATACTTATTTAGTTCAAGAGCTGAACTGAACACGCTCTAAGAACTGTGCAAAATAGATAAGTTGGCTTGTTTGTAAACAAACTTCTCCAACTTCCTAATTTTGCTTTGTTCTTTACGAGCTTTGTATCTTGATTTTACCAAACGTAAGCGATAACTTCTCCACCAACATTCTTTTGGCGTGCTTCTTTATCAGTAAGCAAACCTTCAGAAGTTGAAAGGATAGCAATTCCAAGTCCGTTAAGAACTTTTGGAAGGTCTTCACGTTTTTTGTAGACACGAAGTCCTGGTTTAGAAACACGTTTCAAGTTAGTGATAACTTTTTCACCGTTTGGTCCGTATTTAAGGAATACACGGATGATGCCTTGTTTGTCATCTTCGATGATTTCAACGTTTTTTACAAAACCTTCGCGTTTAAGGATTTCAGCAATTCCTTTTTTGATGTTTGATGCAGGTACTTCAAGTACTTCGTGTTTAGCTTGGTTAGCGTTACGAATACGAGTTAGGAAGTCTGCGATTGGGTCGGTCATAACCATTTTGTTTTTCTCCTCTTACTAGTAGTTTGCAAGTTGCACTTGCTAGTTAATGATTGAGCGGGGCTCAGAATATGTTTCTAGGTTTCAATTCCTAAGTGAGTCTAGACATCTGCTTGCAGGCATAACTTGAGTTAGGCAAAAGCAGATAACGACGAATCACAACGGGATTGAAAGCTAGAATTACCAAGATGCTTTTGTTACACCAGGAATTTGTCCTTTGTAAGCTAATTCACGGAAGCAAACACGGCAAAGTTTAAATTTGCGGTAAACTGAATGTGGACGACCACATTTTTCACAACGAGTATAAGCTTGAGTAGAGAACTTCGCTGGACGTTTGTTCTTAGCAATCATTGATTTTTTAGCCATTAGATTTACCTCCTATATTATTTTGCAAAAGGCATTCCAAGGCCTGTAAGCAATGCACGTGACTCTTCGTCAGTGTTAGCAGTTGTTACGATAACGATGTCAAGACCACGAGTTTTGTCAACGTCATCGAAGTTGATTTCTGGGAAGATCAATTGTTCTTTCACACCAAGTGTGTAGTTTCCGCGTCCATCAAATGATTTTGTTGGAACACCGTGGAAGTCACGTACACGTGGAAGTGAAACTGAAACCAATTTATCCAAGAATTCGTACATACGTTCACCACGAAGGGTAACTTTTGCACCGATCGCAACACCTTCACGAAGACGGAAGCCGGCGATTGATTTTTTAGCTTTAGTGATAAGTGGTTTTTGACCTGAGATAAGTGCCAATTCTTCAGCAGCTTTTTCAAGGCTTTTAGCGTTTGATACAGCTTCACCAACACCCATGTTCAAAACGATCTTATCTACTTTAGGCACAGCCATCACTGATGAGTAGTTGAATTGTTCTGTCAAAGCAGGAACAACTTCATTAAGATATTTTTCTTTTAAACGATTTGCCATTATACTTCTCCTTTCCTTCGTGATTAATCAAGCACTTCGCCTGATTTTTTGTTGTAGCGAACTTTTTTACCGTCTACAAATTTGTAACCAACACGACCAGCTACACCATTTTTGTCCAATACTTGAACGTTTGATACGTGGATAGCTGCTTCTTTTTCGATGATACCACCTTGAGGAAGTTCGTTAGTTGGACGTTGGTGTTTCTTAACGATGTTAACACCTTCAACGATAACTTTGTTTACTTTTGGAAGGGCAGTAAGGACAACAGCTTCTGTTCCCTTATCTTTACCAGCGATTACGCGAACTTTGTCGCCTTTTTTTACAAACATTAGGTTTCTCCTTGATTTTTCTTACGCCCATAAGGGCACCCTAGCCTGAAGCTAGGGGACTAGTTTGTTTGTTTTTGCTCTGCGAAAATCAAATCAATTCTTCGTCAGTTTCAACTCACCTAACTCAAGTTAAGCTTTCGTTTCACTTCCTAGACTTGTTTTAATTTTCATTGAGCAACCAATTAAAGTACTTCTGGAGCAAGTGACACGATCTTCATGAAGCCACCTTCACGCAATTCACGTGCAACTGGGCCAAAGATACGTGTTCCGCGAGGAGTTTTGTCTTCACGGATGATAACTGCTGCGTTTTCGTCAAATTTGATGTATGAACCATCAGCACGACGAGCACCTGATTTAGTACGAACGATAACTGCTTTAACAACGTCACCTTTTTTAACCGCACCACCAGGAGTAGCTTGTTTTACAGATGCCACGATAACATCACCGATGTTTGCAAATTTACGTCCTGAACCACCAAGAACTTTGATAGTCAAGATTTCGCGAGCACCGCTGTTGTCTGCGACTTTCAAACGAGTTTCTGTTTGAATCATTTCAGTTTTCTCCTTTCAGGTTTGATTAGATGATGACCGCTTCTTCTACAACTTCTACAAGACGGAAACGTTTTGTAGCTGAAAGCGGACGAGTTTCCATGATACGTACGATATCGCCTTCTTTGGCAACATTGTTTTCATCATGAGCTTTGTATTTTTTAGAGTAGTTAATACGTTTACCATAGACTGGGTGGTTACGTTTTGTTTCAACTACAACTGTGATTGTCTTGTCCATTTTGTCAGATACAACACGTCCAACAAGAACTTTACGATTATTGCGTTCCATTGAAATTTCTCCTTCCCTAGTCTATTATTTCGCTTCAGATTGAACTGTTTTAATACGAGCGATTTGTTTTTTAACTTCTTTCAAGCGAGCTGTTTGTTCCAATTGACCAGTAGCAGCTTGGAAACGAAGTTCAAACAATTCTTTTTTCAATTCGTTTTCGCGCTTCGCGAGTTCTTCTTGAGAAAGACCACGAAGTTCTTTAACAAATTCTTTTACTTCATTAAGTTTCATGCCTTCTCCTTATTCTGCTTCACGTTTTACGAATTTACATTTAACTGGCAATTTGTGGCTAGCAAGACGAAGCGCTTCGCGTGCAATCTCTTCAGATACACCAGCGATTTCGAACATCACTTTACCACGTTTAACTGGTGCTACCCAACCTTCAGGTGCTCCTTTACCAGATCCCATACGCACACCGATAGCTTTAGCAGTGTATGATTTGTGTGGGAAGATTTTAATCCAAACTTTACCACCACGTTTCATGTAACGAGTCATGGCGATACGAGCAGCTTCGATTTGGCGGTTAGTGATCCAGTGGCTAGTTGTAGCTTGAAGACCGTATTCACCGAATGCTACTTCTTTTCCACCTTTTGCTTCACCGCGCATTTTTCCACGGAATTCACGACGGTGTTTAACACGTTTAGGTACTAACATTGGTTATTTACCTCCTTTAGTGTTTTTGCGAGCTGGAAGAACTTCACCACGGTAGATCCATACTTTAACACCAAGTTTACCGTATGTAGTATCTGCTTCTTCCCAAGCGTAATCGATATCTGCACGAAGTGTGTGAAGTGGAACAGTTCCTTCAGAGTATCCTTCAGCACGGGCGATATCTGCACCATTCAAACGACCTGATACTTGAGTTTTGATTCCTTTAGCTCCAGCACGCATTGCACGTTGGATTGCTTGTTTTTGTGCACGACGGAAAGCAACACGTTGCTCCAATTGACGAGCAATTCCTTCACCTACAAGGTGAGCATCCAAATCAGGTTGTTTGATTTCGATGATGTTGATGTGTACTTGTTTTCCAGTCAATTTGTTAAGTTTTGCACGGAGTGCATCAACGTTAGCACCACCTTTACCGATAACCATACCTGGTTTAGCAGTGTGAAGTGAAACGTTAACTTTGTTTACTGCGCGTTCGATTTCGATAGTTGAAACTGCTGCGTCAGCAAGTTCTTTTTGAACGAATTTACGGATTGCAAGATCTTCATGAAGGTAATCCGCGTATTCTTTTTCAGCATACCATTTGGCATCCCAATCACGGATGATGCCGACACGCATACCAATTGGATGTACTTTTTGACCCACGATTTTACCTCCTTATTTTTCTGCAACAGCTACAGTGATGTGAGCTGTACGTTTGTTGATTGGTGAAGCTGAACCTTTCGCACGTGGACGGAAACGTTTCATAGTTGGTCCTTCGTTTGCGAATGCTTCAGATACTACCAAGTTAGCTTTATCCAAACCAAAGTTGTTTTCAGCGTTAGCTACAGCTGAGTTCAAAACTTTCAAGATGATTTCAGCAGCTTTGTTTGGAGTGAATGTCAAGATTGCGATTGCATCGGCTACGCTTTTACCACGGATGTTATCAAGAACAAGACGTGATTTACGAGGTGAAACACGTACTGTACGAGCCATTGCTTTAGCTGAAGTAATTTCTGCCATTTATGTTCTCCTTATTTTCTACGTGTTTTCTTGTCGTCTGCAGCGTGACCTTTGTAAGTACGAGTTGGTGCAAATTCACCAAGTTTGTGACCTACCATGTCTTCTTGGATGTAAACAGGTACGTGTTTACGTCCGTCATAAACTGCAATAGTGTAACCAATGAAACTTGGGAAGATCGTTGAACGACGTGACCAAGTTTTAATAACTTTTTTCTTTTCGTCGTTAGCTTGAGCTTCAACTTTTTTCATCAAATGCTCATCGACGAAAGGTCCTTTTTTAAGACTGCGTCCCATTTTTATATTTTCTCCTTTAAATGTTGTACCACAGCGGCTTGCGCTCACATGGAGCGCTACCGAGCTGGCGGATTTACTAGTTGCTTAAGCGACTAGTTTAATATTATTTCTCGTTGCGACGACGAACGATAAGTTTGTCAGATTTCGCTTTCTTGTTACGAGTTTTAAGACCAAGAGCAGGTTTGCCCCATGGAGTAGATGGTGCTTTACGACCAACTGGTGCTTTACCTTCACCACCACCGTGTGGGTGATCGTTAGGGTTCATTACAGAACCACGAACTGTTGGGCGGATACCTTTCCAACGGCTACGTCCTGCTTTACCAAGGTTTACAAGTCCATGTTGTTCGTTTCCGACAACACCAACTGTAGCACGGCAAGTTCCAAGAATCATACGAACTTCACCTGATTGAAGACGAACAAGTACGTATTTACCTTCAGAACCCAATACTTGAGCAGATGCTCCAGCAGCACGTACCAATTCACCACCACGACCTGGTTTCAACTCGATGTTGTGGATCAAAGTACCAACTGGGATGTTAGCAAGTGGAAGAGCGTTTCCGACTTTGATATCTGCTTCTGGACCTGAAACGATACGTTGACCTACTTCAAGACCTTTTGGAGCGATGATGTATGCTTTCACACCGTCAGTGTAGTGTACAAGAGCGATGTTTGCAGAACGGTTTGGATCGTACTCGATTGTTTTAACAACTGCTTCAACGTTGTCTTTGTTACGTTTGAAGTCAACCAAACGGTAGAAACGTTTGTGTCCACCACCTTGGTGACGAACAGTGATACGACCGTTGTTGTTACGACCAGCCTTGCTCTTCAATGCAACAAGCAATGATTTTTCAGGAGTGCTTGTTGTGATTTCAGCGAAATCCAAAGAAGTCATATTACGGCGACCGTTTGTTGTTGGTTTATAAACACGAATTCCCACGATATTTCCTCCTTAGATTATTCAGCTTCAGCAGCAAACAACTCGATTGCTTTTGAATCAGCTGTAAGTGTGATGATAGCTTTTTTAGTTTTGTTAGTAAAACCAGTGTAACGTCCAACACGTTTAGCTTTTGGTTTTACGTTGATTGTGTTAACGTTGGCAACTTTAACACCTTCGAAAGCAGCTTCAACAGCTTGCTTAATCAAAAGTTTGTGTGCACGAGTGTCAACTTCAAATACATATTTCCCTGCTTCAAGTTGAGCCATTGAGCTTTCAGTGATTACAGGTTTTTTGATAACATCATACAAATTCATTATGCAAGAACCTCCTCGATTTTAGAGATAGCTGCTTGTGTGACAAGAAGTTTGTCGCTATTTGCGATGTCAAGAACACTTGCAGTTGTAGCAGTTGCAACTTTCACGTTTGGAAGGTTACGAGCTGAAAGAGCTGCGAATTCATTTCCTTCTTCAAGGATAACAAGAACTTTAGAATCGATGCTCAATGCTGCAAGAACTTTTGCAAATTCAGCAGTTTTTGGAGCTGTAAATGAAAGAGCGTCTACAGCTACGAATTTGTTTTCAGCAACTTTTTCAGAGTAAACTGATTTAAGAGCTAGGCGACGAACTTTTTGTGGAAGTTTGTAGCCGTATGAACGTGGAGTTGGTCCGAAGACAACACCACCACCACGCCATTGTGGTGAGCGGATAGAACCTTGACGAGCACGTCCAGTTCCTTTTTGACGCCATGGTTTGCGTCCACCACCTGATACTGCAGAGCGGTTTTTAACAGCGTGTGTCCCTTGACGAAGGCTTGCGCGTTGGCTGATGATCACATCAAACACAACTGATTCATTTGGTTCGATACCAAATACTGCATCGTTAAGAACAACTTGGCCAGCTTCTTTACCAGTTTGGTCAAATAATGTTACGTTTGCCATTGTGACTGATTTCCCCTTTCTTTATTATTTACCAGCTTTAACTGCTGATTTGATAGTGATAAGAGATTTCTTAGCACCAGGTACGTTACCTTTAATAAGGATAACGTTCTTTTCTGGAACAACTTGTACAACTTCAAGGTTTTGAATTGTTACACGGTCGCCACCCATACGTCCTGCAAGGTTTTTACCTTTGAATACGCGGTTAGGTGCAACAGGTCCCATAGAACCTGGACGACGGTGGTAACGAGAACCGTGAGCCATTGGTCCACGTGATTGTCCGTGGCGTTTGATAACACCTTGGAAACCTTTACCTTTAGAAGTACCAGTTACGTCAACAACGTCTCCAGCTGCGAATGTTTCAACTGTGATTTCAGCACCAACTTCCAAGCCTTCAACGTTTTTGAATTCACGAATGAAGCGCTTAGGAGCCGTGTTAGCTTTCGCTACATGTCCTTTAGCAGGTTTGTTGCTCAATACTTCGCGTTTGTCATCGAAACCAACTTGGATAGCGTTGTATCCGTCTGTTTCAACAGTTTTAACTTGAAGAACAACGTTTGGAGTTGCTTCAATAACTGTTACAGGGATCAATTCGCCAGCTTCAGTGAAGATTTGAGTCATTCCCACTTTTTTCCCTAAGATTCCTTTTGTCATGAGAAAATAGTTCCTTTTCTATATTTTTTATTCAAAAAGTTTTTAACGAGCGTTTTTTATGCTCAAGGTATCAAGCTTTAAATTAAAGTTTGATTTCTACGTTTACACCACTTGGAAGATCCAATTTCATCAAAGCATCAACTGTTTTTTGAGTTGGGTTAACGATATCGATCAAACGTTTGTGTGTACGCATTTCAAATTGTTCGCGAGAATCTTTATATTTGTGAGTCGCACGAATAATTGTGTAGAGGCTACGTTCAGTTGGAAGTGGGATTGGACCCGCAACTTGTGCACCTGTACGAGTAGCTGATTCTACGATTTTTGCAGCCGCTGTGTCAAGCGTACGGTGTTCGTAAGCTTTCAAACGGATACGGATTTTTTTGTTTGCCATCTTTTTCTCCTTTTCGTCTATTTAAGATAATAGGCTAGCTCCACAAGAAAACCGACGCGGTGTTGCGTGGCAATGCAACCGAGCGTGTCGCAACCTCTTGCATCAAAGCTAAGGCTGTAATTTACAGCACCATAATAGAATAACACAAAGCCCCTGCGATTGCAAGGGATTTGTTGCTGTTTTTTCGTTTTTTTACAATGAAACTGTTTTCCTATTTTTTCTTTCTAAAATTAGGGGTTTTCTTCTATATAATTCAAGTTCTCTTGACCTCAAATTTACCTTCTGATTGGTCCACTAAGATATCCGCCTTAGACTCAGTTTCTTTATAGTATCGCAGATACTGCTCCCGTCTCATCTGATGGCTAGCTAATATAAAGGAAGCATCGCGATTTCTCACAGTCGAATCTCGAGCTAGACGGCGCTTTAATTCGGTCTCCTCATCCGTGTAGAAACAGATAGTTTTGTCAAAGAGTGCTTTGGGTAAAAAGCCAACAGACATCCCTTCGACAATCAGAATTGGTTTTGCTCCAGACAAGACCTCGCTAGCCTTCCAAGGTTCTTCAATTGTTAAGATATCCATACTCGCCTGTAAGGCCAGGATATCTCGCTCCAAACTCGCCAGTTCATGCGCCACTGGCAGACAGGCTGTCACCTGTTGATTTGGCGTGTCCTTTGGTACTACCAGATGGCGTCTGGAGGTGATATAAGGATCTGTTTCTAGCAAATTTACTGTAGTAGAATCTAAAGCTTGGTACAATTCCTTTGCAAAGGTTGATTTACCTGAAGCTCCATGACCGTATATTCCCAGTGTCCTGACTTTTCCCTTTTCTATTTCTGAAACAAGCTGGTCTATTAAGTCTTTTATCTTCATTCTCTCTTCACCTGTTCATAGCTTTCTTTTCCGTCATTGAGTTTGTCCCAAATCACTACTTGCCCACTTTTGAGGGATTTTTGCACATCGATAATTCGTTGATTGGAAGAACCTCGAAACTGGAGCATGAGATTCCTCTTAGTTCGATCATATCGTCCATCGACAAGAATGTCAATTAGTGACAAGAGTTCCAGTTTATCTGGAGTTTCCAACAACATTTCTTCCCAAGTGTAGCCCGTCCAAGACCAGATATCTTTGTCTGGCAATTCCTTTCGGATGCGTTTAACGAGTGGCAAAAGAATGCCCGTATTGAGAAAAGGTTCTCCTCCTAGCAAAGTCAAGCCTTGAACATAAGGCTGAGCAAGATCTGCCATGATCTGTTCTTCTAGCTCTGCAGTGTATGGAATGCCAGCATTGAAAGACCAAGTTGCAACATTATAACATCCCTCGCAATGAAACATGCAACCTGATACATAGAGAGAGTTGCGCACTCCTTCTCCATCTACAAAGTTAAAGGCCTTGTAGTCGATGATACGCCCTTGACTGAGCTCCTCGCTTTTCCATTCTTGTGGTTTAGGATTATTCATTCGCCACCTCTATCCAATAACGCTCGACTCCATTACGAGCATCCTCAAATATTCCACCATTTGCTAGAATGACTGCTCTGCTAGCAGGATTATTCACGCTACAGGTCACAAGAGCTTTCTTGATGTTCTTTTCCTTAGCAACTTGCAAGCCCTGACGGAGAGTTTCCTTAGCATAACCTTTGCCTCTTTCTGATGGACGAATGGAGTAGCCAATGTGCCCAGCATAATTCAGTAAACCCTCATTCAGTCTCAATCGCAGATTCAAAAATCCTAGAGCACGACCTACATCATCAAATAATACAAATTGAATAGAAGGAACACGATTTTCAGGCAAGTTAATTCCCATCTCTTTTTGCATATTTGTTTCCAACCAGTCTTCATACACAAAATTCTCTGTATCCCAAAAGCCTCCATCATGGGCTGATTGGCTCTTTTCAAACTCTGCCATCATCTCTAAAACTGTTTCTTTATCTGCTAATCTTGGTCTGCGTAGTTCCATCCTTACCTCCCACTGTGAGAAAAGTGAGAGCTGACTCTCATACTCTTCGAAAATCAAATTCAAACCACGTCAGCGTCGCCTTACCGTACTCAAGTACAGCCTGCGGCTAGCTTCCTAGTTTGCTCTTTGATTTTCATTGAGTATCACTTTTATTTTTTCTTATTCTTATTTAAAAATTGTTCTCTGAGGCTAAGTAAACGTTCTTTTTTACCAGCTCCACCTTTAGAGTGTTTCTCGTGATAACGGGTCACTTGTGCGCGCCCTTTATCATCTAATTGATATTTTCCCATTTCATTTCTTTCTAATTTGTTACTTGATGGCCAGCTATTTTAATCGTTGAACCATTCATATGTTTGACACGCGCTGCGATTTCCTTGTGACGACCGTTGACCATCGGTCTCGCTTGAGGATTGCCTAGATAGCCACAAGTTCGTTTAACAACGTCTACTGTTTTAGGGTCACTGTTGCCACAGTTTGGACAAGCAAATCCTCTCTCAGTTGGTTCAAAATCCCCTTCAAAGTCACACTTGTAGCAACGGTCAATCGGAGTATTGGTCCCCAAATATCCCACACGGTCATAAGCATAGTCCCAGACAGCTTCCAAGGCCTTTGGATTTTGCTGAAGAACTGGATACTCACAATAATGGATGAAACCACCTGACGCACCTGCTTCTGGATAAGCTTTCTCAAAGTCTAATTTTTCAAACGGGGTTGGATTTTTACGAACATCGTAGTGGAAAGAATTGGTATAGTATTCCTTGTCTGTGATGTCAGGAATAGAACCAAACTTCTCTGTATCTAGTCGACAGAAACGATCTGTCAAACTTTCGGACGGTGTTGAGTAGATAGAGAAATGGTAGCCGTATTGGTCGGACCACTCTTCTACACGGCGTTTCATATCGCGAATGATATCCAGCGTAAATTCCTTAGCATCTGGATTGCTTTCCCAGCTGTTACCAAAGAAAACTGTCGCTACCTCGTACAAACCGATATAACCAAGCGAAACGGTTGCACGACGATTCTTAAAGAGCTGGTCAACACTTTCTTCTTTACCCAGACGATGACCAAAAGCACCGTATTGATAAAGGATAGGAGCATTGGCTGGCGTCGCTTCTTTAGTTCGTTCGACACGGTAAACCAAAGCATCTTCTGCGATATTCATCCGCTCGTTGAAGATTTCCCAGAACTTATTCATATCTCCTTCAGATTCAAGGGCAATGCGAGGAAGATTGACCGTCACAACACCCAGATTCATCCGACCTGAATTGACTTCTACACCATTCTCGTCTTTCCATCCTTGAAGAAAAGAACGACAACCCATAGGAACCTTGAAGGAACCTGTCAAGTCAACAATCTTATCATAAGACAAGACATCTGGGTACATCCGTTTGGTTGCACACTCGAGAGCCAACTGCTTGATGTCGTAGTTTGGAGTCCCTTCTTCCAAGTTAAGACCTCTTTTAAGCGTAAAGATGAGTTTAGGGAAGATGGCTGTGCGGTGTTCTGAACCAAGACCCTTGATCCGAATGTTTAAAATAGCCTTTTGAATTTCCCTCTCAAAACGACTAATCCCTAGACCAAAACCTAGTGAAGTAAAGGGTGTTTGGCCATTTGAAGTGAAGAGAGTATTGATTTCATACTCTAGAGATTGCATGGCATCGTAGATGTCTTTTTGCGTTTTCTTCCAGGCATAATCTTCCCGTTTGTCAGGTAAAACCCACTCTTCTGCATCTTTGAGGTGTTTTTGGTAATTCTTCTCTGCATAAGGTGCCAAAACTTCATCGATGCGGTCAGCTGAACAGCCACCGTACTGGCTAGAAGCAACATTGGCGATGATTTGCGATATCTGAGCAGTCGCAGTCTGAATAGACTTAGGACTCTCTACCTCCGCATTTCCAATCTTAAAACCATTTTCCAACATCCCTTTAAAATCAATCAGACAGCAGTTGGTCATAGGGGTATAGGGACTGTAGTCCAAGTCATGATAGTGGATATCCCCCTTTTGGTGGGCATTGGCTACGTGCTTAGGAAGCATTTGCAACCCGATTGACTTCCCAACAATTCCTGCTGTCAAATCACGTTGGGTGTTAAAGACATCACTGTCTTTATTGGCATTTTCGTTAACAACCGCCTGATCTTTGTTGAGAAGTTTGTGGATACTAAAGTTAATATCTGTCGCTTTTGAGCGCTCAAAATCCCTCTGTGTCCGATAAGTGATATACTCCTCAGCCAGAGCATATTCTTTGGCTTCAAGGAGTTCATGTTCTACGATATTTTGAATTTCGTAAATCTTAACTCCCTTTGGAAAGCGACTATGAATTTCTGTGACAATTCGCTCAGTCAGAGCATTGAGGCGTTTTTCGACTAAGGGTGTCACGTCCATAACCTTGTCTGCCGCCTTGTGGAGAGCTTTATCAATCTTGTCCACATCAAATACAACACGTCTCCCATCTCGTTTCTCGACGAAGAGAGTTGGCAAAATTGTAATTTTTTCTTCTAGTGCAATCATATGCATGCTCTTTTCTAAAATGTTCTTTCTAAAAAGTATTATACCACTCTAAAAAAAAAAATCAATATCTTGTGTTAAAAATCCTAAAATTTTTAAAAATACACAAGATATTGATTTTATTGTTTAATTTTATAAACTTTAAACTCTGAGTAATCTGTCTTTACTTGTTGGTAATTTTCTTTTAAAAGTGTTTCTACTTCAGACCAGAGCGCCACCTTATCATTCACCACAATCACCTTAGGTTGATTTTCTTTCAAATCATTGATCAAACTAGTTTTATTTTCTTCTGTATTCGTGTAGAGAAGAGGAGATGGGAACATGGAACCAGACAAACGCTGGCTTTCTTTATAGGTCTGAACATGGGAATCCCAGATATAGATTTGGTCTCCCTCGCTTGTCTCTTGTCTTATTCTATCTACTACTTGATGTTGTTCACTATATGAAGCTGGATGCAAGACAAAACGAGCTACAAAAGGAACTGCAATTAGATAAAACACTACTAGAATCGGTAAGTAGAGATTTCCCCTCATAAATTTTTTCCATAAATTTGGAACTTCCTCTCTTCTCCGACAACGAGCTCCTCTAGCTGAATGTTTTCCACGAATACTAGTCATCAAAAGAAGGAGCAAAAATGGAAGAATCAGAATTAAATGTGAACCGTGGAGAGGTTCTCGAGACAAGAGCAGTAAGGCTAGGACAAATAATAAAACAAAGCTAGCTGGTACTGAGATGACATATAATCTAGATGCTTTAGACTGGAACAAGCCTAGAAAAACAAGGATGAAAGTTCCTAATCCAAAAGTTAATAGACCATAGAATAAAGCATTTTCTGCTAACTGCGGATTAGTAAAAGCCATCATAGAAGTAAATGGATACAAAAATCTACTTAAAGCCTCTCCAAAACCTCCTGAAATGATGACATAGTAGCCTAAAGGATAAAATAGGAGAGAGAAACCAAGTGCTGTCGTAAAAAATTGATAAATTCCATGTGTAAAGCGTCCATGTCCAACATTAAAGACAAATAAACCAATTGTTACTACTGCAGTAAAAAGAAGACTTGTAAGAGGCTCTATGAAAAATAATAGGGCCAATAAAATCCCCAGACGTAGAAATCCCTTGTCATTATTAGGATTTGACAGATAGTGTGCTACTAAAGAAAAGCCTGCAAATAAGAATGGAAGAGCTAAAATCGTAGCATAGCCTCCTCCAAAACCAAGACCAGATACCAAAAGATAAAATATGGTTAGAAGTTGCTTAGCTTGATCCCTTTGTCCTGTCAGATAGTCAGTTGCAGAAAAAAGGAAATACCCCCCTCCTAAGAGGGCTAGCCATTCTACTAAGGCAAAAAGGATGCCTCCTTGGGTAATGTAAAGTAGTAAATAATAAAGAAGACCTTGACCAGCATAATAACTACTGTATAGCTGTCCTCCCTGATGCAAAGCCCACCCTATATACAAATCCTGCGCCTGAGAAGGACTTACCATATCTAAAAGTACAGGAAGCCCCACAGAAAAAATTGTCGCAATCGTACTTCCAATGATGAGTCTGAAAAATGGGAAAGCTACACGCTCTTCTTTTTCTACATGAGATTCAAAGTTCCTATCTAATCTATTTTCAATTTCATTACTCTGTATCGTTTCGGATACTTCTTCGATTCTGCCATATACAGCCATGTCGTTTCTCCTATTCAATTTATCTGTCTTAGTATATCAAAAAGACCTAGAATTGTCAGCTTGCGATGGCTGTTTGAGAGATTTTTTACATAGTTTCACAAAGGTTTCAATTTCCCGAAATCGGTGTAAATGTGTCTGTTTAAATGTCGTGATATAGTTCAATTCTTTCTGAGTCAGCATCTTCCCTCCTACATCTTCTTATTCGTAAAAAGCAAGAAAAAGAGGACTCAGTCATATACTAAGTCCTAGATTTCTTATAAGATAGGGGCAAATAACTGGGCAATTTCCTTAATCAATTTTTGATACCAGCTATTTTTTATCGTATGAGGGAAAATTTCTTGCGATACCGAAAAAATCTCTTGAAAATCTTTTTGAATCTCTATGATTGATGCCGTTTTATATAGCAAAACTGCATTTTCATAGTGGTGAAGCAAACTTCTGTAATCTAAGTTAATGGTTCCAACTGCAGCAAAGTCCTTATCCACTAGAATTTGTTTACTGTGGATAAAGCCTGGACTATACTCAAAAATCCTTACTCCTGCCGATAACAAATCTGGATAGGCTCCTCTTGTAATGAGTTGGATTAATTTCTTATCTGGAATGAAAGGTGTCACGATACGGACATCAACACCCCTCATGGCCGCATTTTTAATACTCTCTGTTAAATCATAGTCAATAATCAAATAGGGTGTTGTAATATAGACTGAATCAGTAGCCTGATTAATCAAACTTTGATAGACTTTTTTCCCTACCTGAGTACGAAAGATGGGCTTGGGTCCACTACCGTAAGGAATGCAGAGTCCTTGGCCAGAACAAGGCTGATTTTCCAAGTGATACTGGTCAAAATCGCTGATTTCCCCACGATTGATGTACCAAGTCATCAAAAAGAGACGGGTGAGAGCCTTGACACCAAGGCCATCTAAGCGAATCCCACTGTCCTTCCAATAGCCAAAGCGTTCTACATGATTGATGTACTCATCGGCTAAGTTAATGCCTCCTGTATAAGCGACCTGACCATCTATGACCAGAATTTTACGATGGTCCCGATTGTTGTAAGCCACCGTCAGACGAGGAATCACCTTATTAAATTTATGAGCTTCAATTCCTCGACTACGAAGCTGAATAGTGTAGTCTCCAGGCAAAGTCGCCATACAGCCGATATCATCATAGAGCATCTTGACCTCTACACCCTGAGCTGCCTTTTGCTCTAGTATGTCTAGTATGCTATTCCACATTAGACCTTCTTCGACAATATAGTACTCTAGAAAGATAAACTTTTCAGCTTTCTTGAGGTCTTCCAACATATGTTGCCACATGCTTTCACCTGAAGAAAAGAATTGTGAGTCGGTTCGATCATAGACATCGGCATTACTATCCATACTCAACAAAGATTTGATAACTCCATATGCCGCCTTATCCTCTTCCTTCAATTTTTGGCGGAGTGCTTTACTGTTGTCCTCCCGAAAATGCATGGAACCAAGTTTATCCAACTGCTTGATTTCTTTTTTGGACAATCGCCTTTCACCAAACATCAGATAGAGCAGGGGGCCAATGATAGGAACAAAAGTTACCACTAACCACATTACCTTGCTTTCAGGGGCCATAGAACGATTGACAATCGCTACGATAGTCGCCATACTCATAAATATTAAGAGAATAACCCATAGAATAGGAGCCATGCGCCCTAAATAAAGAAAGAGACCAAAAACAAGACAAAGTTCAAGTAGCATAATTGAAAGACTAAAGCCATACTTGGACATCAATAATTGAAATTTTCTGTATTTCATATCCCCTCCTTGATAGTTTGAATGGTAAAAACAGGTAATTGATACTCTTCGAAAATCTCTTCAAACCACGTCAGCTTCACCTTGCCGTACTTAAGTACAGTCTGCGGCTAGCTTCCTAGTTTGCTCTTTGATTTTCATTGAGTATGGTACTAGTATAACGCAGGTATTCGACAGAAGGCAAGTATTTATAATCATTTTTCTGAGTAATCATAAAAGAGACCGAAAAATCCAGTCTCCTTCTAGTCTATTTTGATAAAACGATGCGATCAGACGCTTCTCTATCCATATCGTCGATAATCATCTGATTGCCGTTGATTGCATAAATCTTAGCATCATCCCCAATAATCATGCGTTGATTGGCTGGATCGAAGCTGACCTGCTTGATTTCTTGATCTCCGTCAGTTTCTGCCTGTGTCCAGGTACCAGTTGTACCAGTCACTACCAAAGTGATACGATCTCCTTCGTCCTGACCAGTATAAGTTCCATCAATATTGGTTGGTTGGGCTGTAACTGTATTTTGTGAAGAACTTGTTGCTGCCTGGTTTGAATTTTCTGCCGAAGATGAAGCAGCAGGTTGTGATTGCTGAGTTTGTTGTGTTTGCGGTTGAGCTACTGGTTGTTGAACTTGTTGAGTTCTCTGTGAACAAGCTACTAAAAGACTAAGACTTGCTAGAGAAGCAAGAGAAAGTGTGAATGTTTTTAATTTCATGATGAATTTCCTTTCTTCTACCAATTTATAGAAAAATTTCCTTCTAATTAGTAGTCATTCTAGTATAACAAGTTCAAAAAATGTGGTCAATTTATCTGCTCACGGTCCAGCAGGTAGCTCCGTACTTCTGAGATAAAATAGAGAGAACCTGTGACGAACAATAAGTCCTGCACGTCGGCTCTTGCTTCAAAACTGCTGATAAATTCTCGGTAAGAAGGAATGACGTCGTAACCCGTTACATCTGTCTCGTCCAGAGCTCCTTGATAGTCAAAGCCAGTCACCTTGAGTTCCACCTGAGGCAAATTTTCATTCAGATAATCCAACATCCCCTGATAATCCTTGCGTTTCAAGGCTCCAAAAAGGATTTGAGGTCGATAACCTTCCTGCTCTTTTTCTTTGATAAACTCAACCAAGCGAGTCAAGGCAGGGAGGTTATGGGCACCGTCCAAGTAAATCTGTGGACGAATACGCTCCAAACGCCCAGCCCAATGGGTCTTCTCCAAAGCCCGTCTTACAGCCTGTTCATCAACAGCTTCCTTTCTTTCTCCCATAAAAAGAAGAAAAGTTTGCAATGCCAAGGCCGCATTTTCCTGCTGATAAACTCCTTCCAAGCCTATTTTCAGATGTGGAAAATTCCCCAAAGGACTTAAAAAATCGCCATTCAGCATTGAAAAATCCTGACCTGCCTGATAAAGGTCAACAGCTAAAGATTCCGCTTTTTCCTGACAGACAAGGCTAGCTTCTGGAGCTAGCTTAGCAATCACTGCCTTTTTACCAGTCTTGAAAATACCAGCTTTCTGCTCTGCGATTGCTTCTAGACTATCACCCAAGGTCTCCTGATGGTCAAGCCCGATGGAGGTGATGACAGCAATCTCTCCAGTTACCACATTAGTCGTGTCAAGCAAGCCACCAATTCCCACTTCTAGTAAAACCAAATCCACCTCTTGCTCTCTAAAATAGAGGAAAGCAATCAAGGTCAGCAATTCAAAAAAGGACAACTGGTCATGAATTTGCAAAAGCGTTTTTTCCATCTCCTTGACCTGCTCAGCTAAACGGATAAAGTCTGCATCAGCTATTGGTTGCCCATTAATGCAGATTCGGTCATTGATAGAGACAATATGAGGGGAGGTGAAGGTCGCAACTTTTTTGCCATGTCCCATAAATAATTCCCTCATAAAAGCAATGGTAGAGCCTTTCCCATTAGTCCCTGTTACGTGGATAATAGGGTAAGACTTCTCAGGATTTCCTAACAAATCCACCGCTTCTTGCATTCTGTCCAAACCTGATCGAAAATTCAAACCGATCCGACTATGGAGCCATTCTTCTACTTCAAACATACACATCTCCTTGACAAAAGTCTAATCAATTATCTAGCAAAATTCCGTAGATAACAAAAAATGAGGTCAGGATTTTCGTCCCGACCTCTTACCTGGTTAGCTAATAACTAGCTCCTATGAATGTTAATCTGGGGTAAAACATCCACTGGACTTACTGACGGTTTTTATTTTTAGCGTCAGGGTAAAAACATCCACTGGACTGCCTGCGTTTCTAATTTCTAGCGCAGGGCTAAACACGTCCACTGGACGTTCCAACTCTTCCAATTTCTAGGAGTTGGGGTAAAAACGTCCCCCGGACGTTTTTACTCCTCCATAAAGCTGTTGAAGACTTCTTCAATCATGTTCCATTCGTCTTCTGAGTCTTCTGGGATTGGTTGCAATTCGCCTTCTGTTCCATCTTCGTTTTCGATGAATGAGTAAGCTTGGATTTCAACTTGTCCGTCTTCGTCTTCTTCTGCGTTAACTGGTACTAGGAGAACATAGTTTTTACCAAATTCTTCTTTCCCGTCAATCGTCAAAAGGATTTCAAACAAGGTTTCGTTTCCTTGCTCATCTACTAGTGTGATTAATTCACGTTCTTCGTGGTCGTGGTTATGATCGTGTGACATAGCCTCTCCTTTGTATTAAAATTTTCTATCTAAATAATTTTGTAAAATCAGCTGAGCTGCTAACTTATCAATGACTTTCTTGCGCTTATTGCGACTGATATCTGCTTGTTCAATCAACATGCGCTCTGCGGCAACTGTTGTCAAGCGTTCATCTTGATAGTCTACTGGTAAACCAAAAAGCTCTTCTAGCTTTGCTCCGTATGCTTGACTAGCTTCCACGCGCGGTCCGCTTGTATTGTTCATGTTTTTAGGCAAGCCCACTACAAATCGTTCCACCTTGTAAGTATCAACCAATTCCTCAACGCGGTCAAAACCAAACTGGCCTTGCTCCTCATTGATTTGGATGATTTCAAGCCCTTGAGCTGTAAATCCGAGCGGATCGCTAATGGCCACCCCTACCGTTTTTGAACCGACGTCCAATCCCATAATTCTCATAGGTTATAGATCGACTCCTTGTCCTTTAAGGTAGTAGCGAACCAATTCCTCAACGATTTCATCACGCTCATACTTACGGATTTGATTTCGTGCATTATTATAACGAGGAACGTAGGCAGGGTCTCCACTCAATACGTAACCTACGATTTGGTTAATTGGGTTGTAGCCCTTATCGTTCAACGAAGCATAGACATCAGTCAAAGTTTCGCTAATTTCTTTTTTATTGGAATCGTCCAATTTAAAACGTACTGTTTCTTCAGTAAATCCCATTCTAACACCCTCTTTCCTTAGAATAGTACCATTATAGCATAATTCCTTACCTTCTACAATTCAGGCAGTCTATTTATTTGGATTTTCTACTGTTCTGTCGCACCATTTGCCAATCTATCTGAAATATATTTGCTTGGTTCATTTTTCAAAAGATTTTCCAAGCCAATATTTTTTAGATATTCTAACTGAGAAGCCTTCTTGACATCCAAAACTTGAAAATCATAGCTAGTCGTTGTTTGAAGTTCGGTTGCGCTCAATAGTTTGGTTTCAAGCTTAAAGCCTGCCAATTTACGAGCTTCAATGATAGACTCATCCTTCTCCTCCGCCTCAAGGAGAGCTTTTTGAGTTTCTTCCACACCATGTTGATCAATATAGGTCTTCAACTCATCTGAGACTGGACGCTTTTGCTGAATGGTTAGGTTCAAAAAAGTCTTGTCTTTGTATGTAATGGTTTGGGTTTGCTGGCTACCATCATCTGACTTGGGCAAGACCAAAGTCTTGGTGACAACTGTGTTCTTCTCAGCATTTTCAATAACTGGCAATGCTGATTGAAGCGTATCCTTTTCTGTTTTTGTAGCTGGTCCCACTTCTTTTTTCTGTCCGCAACCAACCAGGACAAAAAGGAAGGCTAGACTAACAAGAACAATTTTTTTCATTTCTTTCTTCTTTCTTTTTTAGATTAATACTCAATGAAAATCAAAGAGCAAACTAGCCGCAGGTTGCTCAAAGCACTACTTTGAGGTTGCAGATAAAACTGACGAAGTCAGCTCAAAACACTGTTTTGAGGTTGTGGATAGAACTGACGAAGTCAGTAACCATACCTACGGCAAGGCGACGTTGACGCGATTTGAAGAGATTTTTGAAGAGTATAAAATAGAATAAGACTGGGAATTGCTCCCAGCCTTGATGTTTATAGAGCTGCACGCAAACGTGCTTCTGCATTTTCTACATTACGGACAGAGCGTGGTAGGAAGGCACGAATATCGTCTTCCTTGTAGCCAACTTGCAGGCGTTTTTCATCCACAAGGATTGGGCTCTTTAAAATTCTCGGTGTTTCCATAATCAGATTGAGGACTTCGTTGACACTCAAATCTTCAATATCCACTCCAAGGGCTTTGGCATAGCGATTTTTAGACGAAACGATGCTGGCTATTCCGTTATCTGTTTTGGTTAGAATATCCAGTAATTCTTCTCGCGTAATTCCTTCTTTACCAAGATTTTGTTCTTTATAACTTAACTGGTGGGCATTGAGCCAGGTTTTTGCTTTTTTACAGCTAGTACAACTTGAGACTGTATAAATTTTAATCATGTACCTACCCCTTTCGCTACATGTTACTATCAGTTTAGTCTATTATACCATAAAAAACATCCGACTTGCGACCTATTTTTAAATTTTTTTGACTTTTTTCGTCATTTTCGTACTTTTTTCTTGACAAAATGAAATTTACAGCCATTCTTGATATTTTTTGATATAGATTTTTTTCACAATTGTCACGCTAATCATATACAAAATAATGATGAAAAGTAAAGAGATGAAATAAATCGGTTTTAAAGGAGTGAGATGAAGAAGACTTGCGAGTGGACTGTAGGGAAGGAAGGTCACAAAGGCTGCAGCCAATAAGGTTGTCACAAGGACTAGCCAAGCTGGACGACTTTGTAAAAAGGGAATTTTGGCTGAACGCAGCATATGGATAACCATAGTCTGAGACCACATAGACTCGATAAACCAACCTGTCTGGAACAAGACAATAAAGCCTACGGCAGACTCTGCTCCATGAACATAGGCATGACCTGTCGTCATGGGTACAATGATAAAATAAAGCAAAATAAAGGTCAAAATATCAAAGGCAGAAGAGATAGGCCCCATCCAAACCATGAAACGTGTGATGGACTTAGCTTCCCATGTATGCGGATTTCTCAAAAAATCTTTGTCCACCTTGTCAAAAGGCAAGGCAATACAAGATAAATCATAGACTAGATTTAGGATAATCAAATGGACTGGTGCCATTGGTAAAAAGGGTAAAAAGATTCCAGAGACCAATAGGGATAAGATATTTCCAAAATTAGAACTCACTGTCATCTTGATATATTTGGTCATATTGGCATAGACCTTACGCCCTTCAACCAGTCCTTTTTCAAGCACCATGAGATCCTTATCAAGTAGGATAACATCAGCTGTTTCTTTAGCAATATCTACTGCTGTATCAACAGAAATTCCCACATCTGCAACTTTCATAGAAGGAGCATCATTGATTCCATCTCCCATATAGCCGACAGCATGACCATTAGCCTTAAATTGCAAAATAATCCTTGCTTTTTGGTCAGGAGAAAGTTTGGCAAAGACGGTTACCTCCTCTACGGCTTGAGCCAATTCTTGATCACTCATCTGATCAATTTCAGATCCCAACAGCATCTGATTGATATCCAAACCAACCTTTTCACAGACTGCTTGGGTAACTTTTTCGTTGTCTCCCGTCAAAATCTTTGTTTGAACTCCATGTTCTAACAGAGCCTTAATTGCTGGTGCTGCTGATGGTTTAGGAGGATCTAGGAAGGCTAAATAACCAGTTAGAATCATATCCCCTTCGTCATCAACTGTATAGGCATGATCTTCCCTCAAACCTGACTTATAAGCCACTCCCAAGACACGCAAACCTTGTTGATTTAGTTGTCTGACTTCTGCTAAAATCTCTTCTCTAATAGCATCTGTCAAGGGAGTAATCACTCCTTGATATTCCGCATGACTGGAAATCGTCAACATCTCCTCTAGGGCACCCTTGGTTACCAAACTAACCACTTCGTGTTCGTCCTTAACGATAACACTCATCCGTCTACGTTCAAAATCAAAGGGAAGCTCATCTATTTTTTGAAAAGTTTGATCCAGATTTTGCAAGAGGGCGTGTTCTTTTGCTTCCTTTTCAGTTCGTTTGATGATGGCTCTGTCCATCAAATTTTTCAAGCCAGTTTGAAAATAAGAATTGAGATAAGCTCGTCTCAAGACGGTCAAATCCAAGCGTCCGTGGATGTCCAAGGGATATTCAAGAACGATTTCGTCTTGGGTTAGAGTTCCTGTCTTATCTGTACACAAAATATCAATCGCCCCTAAATCCTGTATGGCATTGAGTTTCTTGATAACCACTTTTTCCTTGGCCATGATAATAGAACCTTTTGCTAGACTCGCCGTGATGATCATAGGAAGCATCTCAGGTGTCAATCCAACACCAACACTCAAAGCAAATACACCAGCTTCCAACCAGTCTCCATCTGTTAAACCATTAGACAAGAAAACGATGGGCACCATGACCAACATCAAGCGAATCAAGAGCCAAGAGATACTATTCATCTCTCGTTCAAACGAAGTAGGCTCGTCATAGGTGTTCAGAGTCTGCTCAATGGCCCCCATCATGGTATCATCACCAACCGCCAAAACCACGGCCTTGGCACTACCAGACAAGACATTGGTTCCCATAAAAGCCAAGGATTCGGCTTCTAGCAGACTATCAGGTTGTTGAACCGTTGCCTTGGTCAAGGCCAATTTTTCAACAGAATCACTTTCGCCTGTCAAGCCAGACTGTTGTACAAAGAAATCGCGCGACTCAAATAAAAGAAGATCTGCTGGAATCATGTCTCCAGCGCTTAATTTAACCACGTCACCTACTACCAAATCATCGATAGGTACTTCTTGGATTTCTCCTTGACGAATGACAGTCGCTGTGTTGACAATCATTTTTGAAAGATTGGTAGCTGCCTTATCACTGCGGAGTTCTTGGACAAATCGAATGCCACCAGAAATGAGGACTAGGACAACGATGATAATGGAAGTCGTCGGATCTTCTTGCCCTGGTTTTGCCAACCAGACATTGGTCACTAAGGAAATCACGGCGATAACCAGCAAGATGATTGTAAAAGGATTGATAATCGATTCGTAAATCTTTTTCAAAATCGAATCTTCTTGGCCTTTGGTAATCACATTTTCGCCATAGAGGTCACGATTTTTTTCGACCTGTTCCTCAGTCAAGCCGTTTAAACTGGTATGATAAAAAGTTAGACTCTCGTCTAAAGGAACTTGAATAGCTGTTGCTAATCTTTCTTTTGTAGTTTTCATTGGTTTCTCCTATCTGTATGAATGATGTGTTTCATACACAGAGACCAATCACTTTATAAGGGCAGAACGACACAAATCAGCGATTGGCTGTGTATGTGCGGTTCCGGATGGTCGTCAATTTGCATCGTCTGTCTCCTTTCTTTGTTTTAAAACAGTAGAAAATCCCACCATAAAATGGCAGGATTAAAAAACTAAATATCTGTTTTTTCGTTCAAGCTTTAACTCCATAGGGCAATGTAATGAGCTTAGTCTTGGCCTTCGCGACCAGGACTGTTGACCAACGAGTAGTGTCTCCACTGCTTTGCGGTAGTCATCCGTATCCCTATGGTAGCCTCACCTACCGTTTTCGTTTTTCAGTATAAACCTTTAAAATTTAAAAGTCAATCATTTGAGTCGTTTAACTCTTAAATAACTATCAACTCTTTTGGAGCTAGGGTCAACAATTCACAACCTGTCTCTGTAATCAGAATATCATCCTCGATACGAACGCCATATTTTCCTTCAATATAAATACCCGGCTCGTCTGTCAAGGCCATACCTGCCTTAATAGTTTCTGTAGAAGTCTGGCTAAAGTAAGGCTCTTCATGAATATCCAGTCCAATACCGTGTCCGATACCGTGGGTAAAGTAGTCGCCATAGCCTGCCTCGATAATAATATCACGAGGGATTTTGTCAAAGTCACGGAAACCTAAGCCAGCCTTAGCTTGGTCAATCAGAGCTTGGTTAGCCTTCAAAACCGTATTGTAAATCTCTGCCTGCTCATCGCTGACATGCCCCAAGTAAATTGTCCGTGTCATATCGCTGACATAGTGGTCATAAAGGCAACCGAAGTCCATGGTAATAGCTTCTCCCAATTCCACTGGTTTGTGCATGGGATGGGCATGGGGTTTAGAAGAGTTAATACCGCTAGCTAGGATAGTATCAAAAGACAAGCCAGATGCTCCTAACTCACGCATGCGGAAGTCAAGGAAGTTGGCAATTTCAATCTCTGTCTTTCCAGGTTTGATAAAGTCAAGCGCATCACGGAAAGCTTGGTCTGAGATAGAACAAGCCTTGCGAATAGCTGCAATCTCTGCCTCATCCTTAATCATTCGAAGACCTTCAACAAACTGAGTTTGTGGAAGCAAGTCTAAACTTGCAAAAGCTGCCTGCATACGGTGGTAATAAGAAACTGAAATCTCATCTTCAAAACCGATACGAGACAAGCCCATGTCCTTGACAATGCCTGCAATGACAGCCAATTCATCACGGTCAGCCACAATCTCAAAACCACTGGTTTCTTGCTTAGCTGCAATGATATAGCGAGAATCTGTCACCAAGACCTGACGGTCACGGCTGATAAAAACTGTTCCATTTGAACCCCAAAAACCAGTCAAGTAATAGACGTTTTTAAGGTTGTTGATAATAATTCCATCTAGTTCTTTTTCTTGCATTTTAGCGAGAAATGCTTGTACACGTTTATTCATGATGTAACTTCCCTTTCAAATAATGTCCTGTGTAGCTGGCTTCATTGGCCGCTACTTCTTCTGGAGTTCCTGTTGCGATGATGGTTCCACCACCGACACCGCCCTCAGGACCCAAGTCAATAATATGGTCTGCCGTCTTGATAACATCCAGATTGTGCTCAATAACGAGGACTGTATTACCGTCGTCGACAAAGCGAGCTAAAACCTTAAGCAAGCGAGCGATATCCTCGGTATGAAGACCTGTCGTCGGCTCATCCAGAATGTAGAAAGATTTTCCTGTCGAGCGTTTGTGGAGTTCACTAGCTAACTTCATACGCTGGGCTTCTCCCCCAGAAAGGGTGGTAGCAGGTTGCCCCAATGTCACATAACCAAGTCCCACATCCTTGATAGTCTGAAGTTTACGTTGAATTTTCGGAATGTGTTGGAAAAATTCCACCGCATCGTTAACCGTCATGTCCAAGACCTGCGAGATATTCTTTTCCTTGTAGTGAACTTCTAGGGTTTCACTGTTATAACGAGTCCCGTGGCAAACTTCACAGGCAACATAAACGTCTGGTAAGAAGTGCATTTCAATCTTGATAATCCCGTCACCTGAGCAGGCTTCACAACGGCCTCCCTTGACGTTGAAACTGAAACGCCCCTTCTTGTAGCCTCGAATCTTGGCTTCGTTTGTCTGGGCAAAGAGGTCACGTATATCATCAAAAACTCCCGTATAGGTAGCCGGGTTGGACCTCGGCGTTCGTCCGATAGGACTCTGGTCAATATCAATCAAGCGGTCGACGTGCTCAATCCCTGTAATGGTTTTGTATTTACCAGGTTTGTCTGAATTGCGGTTAAGCTTCTGGGCAATAGCTTTTTTGAGGATGCTGTTAATGAGGGTCGATTTCCCTGAGCCGGATACCCCCGTAACCGCTATGAATTTTCCTAGTGGAAAGCGAGCAGTGATATTTTGCAAGTTATTCTCACGCGCTCCTGTAACCTCGATAAAACGACCATTCCCCACACGGCGCTCTGTTGGCACTGGAATGGCACGTTTGCCTGACAAGTACTGGCCTGTGATAGACTTACTGTTACGAGCTACCTGTTTAGGCGTACCTGCAGCGACAATCTCCCCACCAAAAACACCCGCACCAGGACCAACGTCAATCAGATAATCAGCCTCACGCATGGTATCTTCGTCATGTTCCACTACTATGAGAGTATTACCCAAATCACGCATTTTTTTCAGACTGGCAATCAGGCGGTCATTGTCCCTCTGGTGAAGACCGATTGACGGCTCATCTAGGATATAGAGCACACCTGATAGGTTGGAACCAATCTGGGTCGCCAAGCGAATACGCTGACTCTCTCCACCTGAAAGGGTTCCTGCCGAACGTGACAGAGTCAGATAATTAAGGCCCACGTTATTAAGGAAGGTCAAGCGATCCTTGATTTCCTTGAGAATGGGACGAGCAATGATGGCTTCATTTTCAGACAAGGTTAACTGGCTCACCAAGTCCAAGTGGTCAGCGATAGATAGGTCTGAAATTTCTCCGATATGTGGCCCTTGCTCGCCACCCACACGAACAGACAAAGCCTGGTCATTGAGACGATAGCCGTGACAGGTTCCGCAGGTCAGCTCATTCATGTAGAGACGCATCTGGGTGCGAGTGTAGTCGCTGTTTGTCTCGTGATAGCGACGCTTGATATTATTGACAACTCCCTCAAAAGGAATGTCGATATCGCGCACACCACCAAATTCATTTTCATAGTGGAAATGGAATTCCTTACCATCAGATCCATAGAGAATCAAGTTCTTATCCTCTTCTGACAAGTCCTCAAAAGGCTTATCCATATCCACTCCAAAAGCTGTCATGGCCTGCTCTAGCATATTTGGATAGTAGTTGGATGAGATAGGATTCCAAGGTGCTAGCGCTCCCTCACGTAAGGTTTTGCTGGCATCTGGTACTACCAAATCAGTATCCACCTCCAGCTTAATACCCAAACCATCACACTCACTACATGAGCCAAAAGGAGCATTGAAGGAGAAAAGACGTGGCTCTAACTCTGGAACAGTAAAGCCACAAACTGGACAGGCATAATGCTCAGAGAAGAGCAACTCAGAGTCGTCCATAGTATCGATAATGACATAACCTTCTGCAATACGAAGGGCAGCCTCAATGGAATCAAAGAGACGACTACGAATCCCCTCCTTGATAACAATACGGTCAACCACGACATCGATATTGTGTTGCTTACTCTTAGACAACTCTGGCACTTCGGTCACATCATAGACTTCCCCATCCACACGGACACGAACATACCCATCTTTCTGAATCTTTTCAATAACGCTCTTGTGCTGTCCTTTTTTCTTGCGAATAACTGGGGCTAAGATTTGCAGACGTTGGCGTTCAGGTAACTCCAAAACCTTATCCACGATTTGCTCCACAGAAGAGGCCTTGATAGCTCCATGCCCGTTGATACAGTAAGGCGTCCCCACACGCGCGTAGAGGAGACGCAGATAATCATTGATTTCAGTCGTCGTTCCCACCGTCGAGCGAGGGTTTTTGCTAGTCGTTTTCTGGTCGATGGAAATAGCTGGGCTGAGACCATCAATAGCATCTACATCTGGTTTTTCCATATTTCCCAAAAACTGACGAGCGTAGGCTGACAAACTCTCCACATAGCGACGTTGTCCCTCCGCATAGAGGGTATCAAAGGCCAGACTGGATTTCCCTGAACCTGACAAACCTGTCACGACAACCAATTTGTCTCGTGGAATCTCCACATCAATATTTTTTAAATTATGGGCACGCGCCCCATGAATGATAATTTTATCTTGCATCTTTGTTCTTTCTAGTCCATTATTGCTTACCATTATACCAAAAAAAGTGAGATTCTATTACCCAAAAGGCTGATTTTGTAGTATAATAGTACGGTGTGAAAAAATCTGAAAAATGAGAAAGGATAAGGGATATGAAACAAGTTTTTCTCTCTACAACAACTGAATTTAAAGAGATCGATACGCTTGAACCGGGTACTTGGATCAATCTCGTTAATCCGACTCAAAATGAATCACTCGAAATCGCCAACGCCTTCGATATCGATATTGCCGACCTTCGAGCACCGCTCGATGCGGAAGAAATGTCTCGTATTACCATTGAAGACGAGTACACCCTGATTATCGTTGACGTGCCAGTCACAGAAGAAAGAAATAATCGCACCTACTACGTTACCATCCCGCTTGGTATTATCATCACAGAGGAAACCATTATCACTACGTGTTTGGAACCACTACCGGTCCTCGATGTCTTTATCAACCGTCGATTGCGTAATTTCTATACTTTCATGCGTTCACGTTTCATCTTTCAAATTCTTTATCGCAATGCAGAGCTTTACCTAACAGCCCTTCGTTCGATTGATCGTAAGAGTGAACAAATCGAAAGTCAACTGCATCAATCAACTCGTAATGAAGAATTGATTGAGCTCATGGAATTGGAAAAAACCATCGTCTATTTCAAGGCCTCACTTAAAACCAATGAGCGCGTGATTAAGAAATTGACCAGTTCAACCAGCAATATCAAGAAATACCTTGAGGACGAAGACCTGCTTGAAGATACCCTGATTGAAACCCAACAGGCCATCGAGATGGCAGACATTTATGGAAACGTCTTGCATTCTATGACAGAGACCTTTGCCTCTATCATTTCCAACAACCAGAACAACATCATGAAAACCTTGGCCCTTGTGACCATCGTCATGTCCATCCCAACCATGGTCTTCTCTGCCTACGGGATGAACTTTAAGGATAATGAAATCCCCCTAAACGGCGAGCCAAATGCCTTCTGGTTAATCGTCTTTATCGCCTTTGCTATGAGTGTCTCGCTCACTCTCTATCTCATCCATAAAAAATGGTTCTAAGAGGAGTTCCTATGTCTCAGATTGATTTACAAAAATTAACAAAGAAAAACCAAGAGTTTATCCATATCGCTACCCAACAATTCATCAAAGATGGGAAATCAGACGCTGAAATCAAGGCTATTTTTGAGGAAGTTATTCCCCAAATCCTTGAGGAGCAAGCCAAGGGTACGACTGCTCGTTCCCTCTATGGCGCACCAACTCACTGGGCTCATAGCTTTACTGTCAAGGAGCAATATGAAAAAGAGCATCCAAAAGAAAATGATGATCCAAAACTCATGATTATGGACTCAGCCCTTTTCATCACTAGCCTCTTTGCCCTCGTCAGCGCCCTCACAACTTTCTTTGCGGCAGATCAAGCTTTCGGCTATGGATTTGTCACTCTCCTATTAGTTGGACTGGTTGGTGGATTTGCCTTCTACTTGATGTACTACTTCGTTTACCAATACTATGGACCAGATATGGACCGCAGTCAACGTCCACCTTTCTGGAAATCTGTACTGGTTATCCTGGCTTCTATGTTCCTTTGGTTGCTTGTTTTCTTTGCAACAAGCTTCCTACCAGCTAGCCTTAACCCAGTACTTGCTCCATTGCCACTAGCTATTATCGGAGCAGTCCTCCTAGCCCTTCGCTTCTATCTCAAGAAACGCTTGAACATCCGCAGCGCAAGTGCAGGACCAACACGTTACTAAGAAAAGGAAAGAGCTATGGCGTATAGTCAATCTTTAGCTCAGCAGATTCGAAAAATTCTAGCGCTCAAACTTCCTCCCCAAATTTTCGAAGAAGAGCTAGAAGAAAAGAAGCTGTTTGGTGGCCTGGCCTTTATGATTCGTGGTAAAATGGTCCTTACTGTCAGTTCCAGAAAGGATGAACTGGTTATGGTCAGAATTGGCAAGGAAATGGAGAAGCAAGTTCTACCCCGAACAGGAGCTCATACTACATTGATGAGGGGGCGCCTTTATCATGGGTATATAGACTTAGATATAGAAGGTCAAAAAGAATTGCCTTACTGGATTGATTTGGCCCTCTCCTATAATCAAGAGTTGACCAAGTAACTCATATCTAGCGAGATTACTGATTAGAAAACGAAAAGCAACTGCACCAGCGGTTGCTTTTTCACTTGCTTGCCTACAAGCTTCCCTCTACCATTTTCCCTATAGTTTTCTCCCATCTTTTATGATAAAATAGGCTCAATCAATTTCTAGGAGGAAGAAATATGGTTTCTACTATTGGTGTTGTTAGTTTATCTAGTGGCATTATCGGAGAGAACTTTGTCAAACACGAAGTGGACTTGGGTGTTCAACGTCTCAAGAACCTGGGACTCAATCCTACCTTTTTGCCTCATTCGCTAAAAGGATTAGACTTTATCAAGGACCATCCTGAAGCTCGTGCAGAGGATTTGATTCATGCCTTTTCTGATGATAACATTGACATGATCCTATGCGCCATCGGTGGAGACGATACCTATCGCTTACTACCTTATCTTTTTGAAAATGACCGACTACAAAAGGTTATCAAACAAAAGATTTTTCTTGGCTTCTCAGATACAACCATGAACCATCTCATGTTGCATAAACTAGGAATCAAGACTTTTTATGGTCAATCCTTCTTAGCAGACATTTGTGAATTAGACAAGGAGATGTTGCCCTATAGTCTTCACTACTTTAAAGAATTAATTGAGACGGAAAGAATCTCAGAAATTCGCCCTAGCAATGTTTGGTATGAGGAAAGGACTGACTTCAGTCCCAAGGCTCTGGGAATACCTCGTGTCAGTCATGCAAATACCGGTTTTGAGTTGTTGCAAGGAAATGCCCAGTTTGAGGGGGAAATTCTCGGTGGTTGCCTCGAATCCCTCTACGATATCTTTGACAACTCTCGATACGCAGATAGCACGGAACTCAGCCAAAAATACAAACTTTTCCCTGATTTGTCAGACTGGAAAGGAAAAATACTCTTACTAGAAACAAGCGAAGAAAAGCCTGAGCTGGAAGACTTCAAAAATATGTTGCGGACTTTAAAAGACACTGGTATATTCGAGGTCATCAGTGGACTCTTGGTCGGAAAACCTATGGATGAAACTTTCTATGACGACTATAAAGAGGCACTATTGGATATTATTGACAGCAATATCCCAATTGTCTATAATCTGAATGTCGGCCACGCAACTCCGAGAGCAATTGTCCCCTTTGGAGTCCACGCCCATGTAGATGCACAGGAGCAAATCATTCGCTTTGACTATAACAAAAAATAAATAGTTTCTCTATTTTTGTGCTTTTGTATTGGTTTTCGTTACAATTTGTATCTGAATTTATTGCATTTCGCTAATTTCTATGATATCCTTTTGAAGGAGGTGTATATGACAAAACAAAAAATTAATCGAATCGTAGGTTCTATTGGTGCCTTTATTGGAATTATAGTATTTATTGCCTACATACCTCAAATTATCGCTAATTTACAGGGAAATAAAGCTCAACCATTTCAACCTTTATCAGCTGCTATATCTTGCTTAATCTGGGTTATTTATGGATGGACAAAGGAACCTAAGAAGGATTGGATACTAATCATTCCAAATTCAGCTGGTGTTATTTTAGGTGGAATCACTTTTTTGACTTCACTCTAACAAATCTAATAGTATATATAAAAAGCTGGGAAAAATTTCTCAGCTTTTTTCTATATTCTCAGATAGGCTAGTTACCTGTACATACTAACGACCGCTTTTCCACTCACAATCATTCTCATGGTCATCAACTAGTCCTGCAGCCTGTAGAAAAGACAAGACGGCGACTGGGCCTGTGAACTTGAAGCCTCTTTTTTTGAGATCTTTGGCTAATTTCTCAGACAAAGCGGTTTTAGCTGGGGCTTGGCGATAATCGGGAACATCATTAACGACAGTTTTCCCCTCAACAAAAGACCAAAGATAGGCATCAAAAGAGCCATACTCTGCCTGTAATCGTAGAAAGGCTTGGGCGTTAGCACGTGTAGCAAAAATCTTGGCTCTATTTCGGATAATAGCTGGATTATCTAGCAAGTCTTCCAGTTCGGTGTCGGTCATCTCTGCGACCGAGTGAATTTGATAACCATGAAAGGCTTCTCGGAAAGCTTGGCGTTTGTTGAGCACCGTTTCCCAAGACAGGCCTGCCTGATAGGTTTCCATACACAACAACTCAAACAATGCTTGGTCATCATGGAGGGGCTGCCCCCACTCCTCATCATGATAGGCAATGTAGAGCTGATTGGTCATCTTGACCCACGAACAACGTTTTGTCATGCTCTGCTCCTATTTGACCAACATTTTAAGGGCCAACTTGATATAGTTCTCAGCTGTATCTGTCGTTCCTTCAAAGAATTTCTTGATTTTCTTGAGCTCGGTTGCCTTGTAGCCCAGAGCCAACATGGCTTCCATGGCTTCTTCCAGTTCTTGGTTTTCAGCGCTAGCTTGCACTGCCACTTTGGCAGGAAGATCATCTCCTGCAACTACTACCTTGCCTTCCAAGTCCAGCACCATCTGTTGGGCTGTTTTCTTGCCAATTTTAGGGAACTTAGTCAAGTAGGTGATGTTCTTGGTTTCAATGGCTTGAACCAAGCCAGCATTGTCATCAGCAGCGATAATAGCAAGAGCTGATACAGGACCAATCCCAGATACCGAAATCAGACTGAGAAAGAGCTTTTTCTCGTCTTCTGAGCGAAATCCATAAAGCAGATGGGCATCCTCACGCACAACCTGATGCACATAAATTTGAGCTTCTTGATTGACCTTTCCTGAGTAGGCATAAGGATTGGCCACATGCAGGATATAACCAATACCGTTGGTTTCAAGAACAATGTATTTGGCAGTAATTTTGGTAATAATTCCTTTTAAATATTCGTACATAGTTTTCCTTTTAGTTTAATATTTCCCCAGTTCACGGAGACTGGTATGATTTTCCTGAATGCGTCGGAACATCTTTTCCATATCCGACTTGGTGAAGTGCACCAAAACAGGGCGTCCGTGGGGACAGTTATAGGGATTGTCACATTGAGAAAGCTGATAAAGAAGCTGTCTGGCTGAGTGGTCATCGATACGATGGTTAGCCTTGATAGACCGCTTGCAGGACATCATGATAGCCAGCTCTGCTCGGTATTTCTTGATAGAAACCTCCTTGGTCAAGAGAAGCATGTCGCACATTTCATAGATACCAGACTCGATTTCTTCCTCTGCCATCCAAATAGGATGTTCACGTAAGATAAATTGATTTTCTCCGTACTCTGCTAGAAAGACGCCCACTTCCTCTAAAAGAGGCATTCTTTCCTTGAGACGAAGCGCATCATCCGCTGGAAATTCAAAGATATAGGGCACTAGGAGTTGTTGTTGACTTTGGTCAACATCGCCAATGCTCTCACGATACTCCTCGTACTTGACTCGTTCCTGAGCCGCATGCTGGTCTATGATATAGAGCCCATCTCGCCCCTGAGCAAAGAGATAAGTCCCGTGCATTTGCCCGAAAAATTCCAACTCTGGGAAGCTGGATGATTCTTCTCGCTCTAGCTTATCATAAGCCTTATCGAGGCTAGCTAGATCTAACTCTGGATGGTCTAATTGGTCATAGTTAGCAGGCCTTCTCTCTGCAAAATGCAATTTAGCTGGCTTGGTCAACTGGTCCAAGGTTTCTTTGGCAAACAGGGTTAAATCCTGCCCCTCATCAGTCAATTCTACCTGATAATCAGCTACTTCAGCTTGACTAGGTCTTGTCGGCTCAGTTTTCTCATAGTAGAGCGTATTTTCTTTGAGTGGGAGAATGGTCTGCTCGACCTTCTCACGATTGCGCACAGTCGATTTGGCAAGATTTTCCAAGGCATCTGGTATCAAGGTTTGTTCCTTGAGACTATTTGCAATAGCTTCTGAGACCAGCGTCATCAGTTCTTTTTCCTTGGAAATCCGCACCTCTTGCTTGGTTGGATGCACATTGACATCCGCTAGATAAGGGTCGATATGGATGTGAATGACAGCCAGTGGAAAACGGCCTACCATGAGCTTGCTACCATAACCATCCAAAATAGCACGGTTGAGTAGAAAGTTCTTGATATAACGGCCATTGATGAAGAGACTGATATAGTTGCGATTAGCCCGAGTTAACTCAGGCAAGGACACAAAGCCTGAAATCTCGAAATCAAGGTCAGAATTCTCAATTTCAATCATCTTCTTGGCACTCGCCAAACCGTAAATCCCTGCGATAGCTTGGCGCAGTTGACCAGTCCCTGCTGTCCGCGTCATTTCCTTGCCATCACTGATCAAACTAAAGGAAATCTCAGGATGAGCCAAGCCCAGACGGTTGACAATATCAATGATATGAGACAGCTCCGCTTGCTGGCTCTTCATATACTTGAGGCGGGCAGGCGTGTTGAAAAAAAGGTCCTCCACACAAACCTTAGTTCCCACTGGACTGGTCGCTGGAATGACTTCTTCCACTTCTCCTCCACGCGCGACGAGCTTGGTTCCGTGACTTGCGCCCTCAACTGCTGTCAAAAGAGTTAAAACGCTGACGGATGCGATAGAAGGCAGGGCTTCACCACGAAAACCAAGCGTCCGAATCCGAAAAAGGTCTGCCTGATTTTTTATCTTACTGGTCGCATGACGACGCAGAGCCAGCTCTACCTCATCGTGGACAATTCCATGACCATTATCTGTGATTTGAATTTTCTTGAGACCTGCTTCCTCAATCTCAATGATAATCTGACTAGAGCCAGCATCAATGGCATTTTCTACCAACTCCTTAACAACGCTAGCTGGACGCTCGATAACCTCTCCAGCCGCAATCTGGTTTGCCAGCACCTCTGGCAATTCAATAATATGAGACATCTTTCAGCCCCTTTCCGTATCTGTTTTCCTAGAAATTGATTAGTGCTATTATACCATATTTCAGATAGGACAGAAAAGCAAGCACCACATAGGAATCAAATCCCTCCACATAGACAAAGTCCCTTGCAAGGGTCTGGAAAATAGTGTTTAATAAAGATATACAGGAAGTGATCACAACCTTGTATAACTAAAAAGGAGAGAAATTTATGAAAGTAGAACTACAGATTAGTGAAACTTACGAAGAGGAAAAGCTGATTGTTCAAGCACCTCAGCCGACAGATAAAGTCCAGAAAGTCATCGAGTTCGCAGAAAATCTGGATCTAACAGAAAAAATCAAAGGGAAAATCAATAATCAGGTCTATCTAGTCGAGATTGTCAAGATTCAACGCTTCTATATCGAGAATCGGAAGGTTCTAGCAGAAACAGCAAGTCAGACCTACAACATTGATTTACGGCTCTATCAGGTACTTGAACTCTTGCCAACCAATTTTATCCAAATTTCCCAATCAGAAATCATCAATATCGATTCCATCTCTCATCTCAAGCTCACCCCCAACGGCCTAGTAGAAATTTTCTTGAAAAACGAAAGCTTCACCTACTCTTCACGCCGTTACCTAAAAACCATCAAGGAGAAATTAGAACTATGAAAAAACAAATCTTCCACGACGCAGCTACTGGTGTCCTCATCGGCCTCATCCTCTCTATCATCTTTTCACTCATTTATGCACCAAATACCTACGCTCCACTTAGCCCTGAATCTCTCGTTGGCCAAGTAATGACTCAACATCAAGTTCACGGTGCCCTGATCTTGCTCTACTGCACTCTTATCTGGGCAGCCATTGGTATTCTCTTCAACTTTGGCAAGCGATTATTCAGCCGTGACTGGAGCATGCTTCGTGCCACTCTGACTCATTTCTTCCTCATGCTAGTAGGCTTTGTCCCACTAGCAACCCTAGCAGGTTGGTTCCCCTTCCACTGGATCTTCTATCTCCAGCTCATTATCGAATTTGCGATTGTCTACCTCATCATTTGGGCTATTCTCTATAAAAGAGAGGCTAAAAAAGTAGATCACATCAATCAACTCTTAGAGCATAAAAAGTAAGAGTTCTGATAAAACTGCTTGGAATAATAAAAAAGCCAAGCCTAAGCTCAACTTTCCAACTCATACAAATCTGCGATAATAGCTGCGACACGTTTGATATCTCCCAGCATACCTCGCATTTCAAAGTCCGCCAAGACAGGGAAACCAAAACGTTGACTGTATTGCTTAGCTGTCAGGCAGTATTGGTTATTAAAGTTTCGATTTCCTGAACCAACTACGCCAAAACACTTACTAGCATTGTCACCATAGGCGATAAAATCCCCCACTGGTGTCGTCAAAATCTCAACGTCTCCGTTATCCACGCCGTTCCCACCTTCGAGGTAGGTCGGCAAAAAAGTGACATAGGGATGGTCCATTTCATAAAAATCTTGGCCTTCCTTGACCAAATCCTTAATATGAATCTTTTGAACATCAATTCCCTCGTACTGGGACAAGAGATAGTCTTTCAGGCGGGTCACAAAACTCTCAGTATTCCCACTCAGACTGATATAAACTAAAGAAATTGTCTTCATATTTTCCTCCATGATTTTATCTATAATCGAAAAATAACTACCAAGATTGTAACTTGATAGTTATTTTTTGTCAATACTTAGGCAACTTCTTCTGTTTCCTCTTCTTCTGCCAAGGCTTTTTGCTGACGCCATATCTTGTAGAAGACAAGGGCTAGGAAGAGAACATTGATGACGATATAGAAAATGCTGACAGCTTTTGAACCAATACCCATTGTCAAACGCATAGTTTCATCTTGAACCAACTGCAAAGCGTCTTGTAAAGTCACATAGGTATAAATCGAACCAATAATGGCTAGCAAAACATAGCCGACATAAGTATAGTTTGCATACTGCAAATTCTTACGAACAAGGAATACAATCGCTACTACCACTAAAATAGCAGATAGTACAACCAAGGCCACATTAAAAATAGAATGAGATGCTTCTGCCAATCTATAGCTAAAATTAATGCTATCTTCTACCTGCTGAGCACTGACCCCTGCAACTTGTTTTTGAGCAGCACGAAGGACTTCTTTACTAGGCAAGGGCTTCAAAAGTTCAAACAGAGACGTAGCTGAAATAAGGGCAGACAAGATTAGCAAGACCCATAGATAAATCGGTTTCTTTTTCATGATAGAACCTCCTGATATTATTATTTATATTATAGCACTTTTTGTAAAGGGATACAAATCTTATAGTATAGTTTCTACCTGTTTTCGGTAGGCTTTGGGAGACTTTCCACACAATTTTCGGAAAACTTTATAGAAATATCCCACGTTACTGTAGCCAACAGCATAACAGATGTCTTCGATACTGTCACTAGTTGAAAGTAAGAGCTGCTGGGCAGCCTTAATGCGTTGTTTGTTTAGTAACTCTGCGAAGGTCGAATTGGTTTCTCGCTTAATCAACTGCCCCAGATAGACAGGATTGATAAAGAGATCCTTACTGATATCCTTGAGGGAAAGTTCTTTCTGATAATCACGCCCAATAACTTCCAGCACACTGACCACATTTTCATTCATACGATATTGCCCAAAGAATCGGGTCAGAGTTTCCTTGATATAAGGAACCAATTCATCGAAGGATTGAATCGCATGAATGGTTTTGACAATGTCTGTCATGTCATCAGCTTTGAGATGTTCAAACAAATGGAAAACATCCATAACAAACTGAATAAAAAGCTGTTTGGTAATCGGAACACGGGGTGTATTTTCAAGAACTACCTTCTCCAAGAGATTTAACTCTTCCACGATTTGATTGAGATTTCCCTGAATGATGACCCTATAAATCGGTTCGTAATAGGCAAAGAGGCTCTCCGACTGCTGCAGATTTACAGAGCCGTAAAAGAGGGCTTTCTCAGCATTCAGCTTCCAACGTTCAAAGTGTTCTTGATAAGGGGCTTCAAAGGGAGTAACGACTAAACCATCTAGGGTTTGGTCAGAAATGAAAATCTGCCAGTCTTGACCCAAGACATAGTAGGGAATGGTGAAGGAACCTTGCTTTTCCTTAGATAGGCCTATCCACCAATTCTCCTTACCTCCTAAATAACTGACAAATCCAGCCTCATCTAACTCTTGACTGAGGGTCTGACTTTTCTTTCCTCTCTCGCTAAGCTGACCTGCAATCTTCTCCAGCAGATTTCCCAACTCTACCTTATCAACAGGCTTGACCAGATAGTCCACAACACTAAGGTTCATAGCTCTTTTTACGTAATCAAACTCCTGATAACCTGACAGCAGGATATAGGCAGCATCTGGTAATATCTCTTTCATTTCCTTGATCATCTCAAGCCCTGTCTTATCTGGCATATTGACATCGGAAATGATGACATCAACAGGATTTTCCTGGATATATTCGAGAGCGTCATCGGCATGACTGGCTGTTGCAACGACCTCCATATCCCACTTATCAAAGGGAATCAAACGCTTCAGACCTTCTGTCACCATGTACTCATCATCAACTAATAATACTTTATACATTTTCTCCCTTTCTACTCATCTTGAATTGTAATACGATACTGAACACCTGCTTGCTCTCCAGACTCTACACTAATGGCATAGCGGTCCCCAAAATAGAGCACAAAACGCTCGTGTACATTGACAATCCCGATGGACTGCCTTTTTTCACTGTAGCTAACTTGGTGTTCAAAATGTCTCTGATTTAGTTTTTCTCGGAGATTTGCCAGTTTTTCTGCCGACATTCCACGGCCGTTATCAACCACTAAAACTTCTACAAAGCCATCCTGTTTAAGAGCCTTGATGCTAATCACATTATCTGTCCGTCTGTGGTCAACACCATGCGCAAAATAGTTTTCTACTAACGGTTGCAAGGTAAATTTAGGAATCTTCATATTCTCTAACTCTGGGTCTATCTTGAAACCATAGGCAATGGATTTAGGATAGCGAACCATGCAGAGATAGCTGTATTTACGGCAAAATTCTAATTCCTGTTTGAGAAGGGTTTCTCTTTCGTCAGAAATATTGTTCCGCAAGAGACTACTGAACTCATAAATAATATCTGCCAACTCATCTTGACTCTGCATAACTGCATACATGCGCAAGAATTCCAGTGTATTATACATAAAATGAGGATTGATTTGAGCTTGTAGAGCTCGCATATTGGCATCTTTTTGACTAAGCTCTAGCTGATAAATATCATGGATATTCTTTTCCAAACGATCCAACATATCATTAGTGGTATCTGCGATTAGGAGCAATTCCTGATCCTTTTCAATCGTATCAATACGAAGACCTTCCTCCCCTTGGGCAATAGCTTGGATGGAATCCACCAAATCCACTACCTGCTTTTGATAGTTGGCAAAGGTCTGCCTCAAAGTCAGATAGAGAATGACAATAAAGAGAAGACTCAAGCCCACAATCAAAGCAGAGCTGGTCACCGTTCCTTGTAAAACAAAGTTTTTGGGAACTGCCACCTGAACCTGATATCCATGAGAGGTCACACCGACAAACCAGTCTTCATTCTCCATAGTAACCTTCTCACCAATATGGAATATCTCCATGTCAAAAGGTGAAGTCACGGTAACAGCCATCGGGATATGACCTCGGGTATTATCAATAGCAGCGTGTAAGACATTCGGCGATAAGGAAATGTAGACAACTCCCAAATCCTTATCAGAAACGGGGTCAGAAACAGGGATGGCGAAGCTATTAGTTGCTGGTTTAAAATTTTCAGCTAGGATTTTTTCCCCACTCCGTTTATCCCTAGAAGAAACATAGACTTCCTTATAATCTTGGAAGGCAATTGCTACTCCTGTCACAAAATCATTTCGAACATACAAATCATCAATATTTTCATACAAAGATACAGATACATATGGAGAAGCTTTACGCTCTAGTTGCCAATAAAAGTAATCTGGTGTACTAAGACTGAAATATTTATAGATTCCTTCAATTCGAGCCTGATTATCAACTAAGGCTTGTGCTATCTGGGTTGACTCTCTATAATAATACTCTATTTCACTAACCATTCGAGTCGTCACACGTTGGGCAACTCTTTGAGCCTCCTTCTCGCGCGAATCCCAATCGGCATAAGATATCATAATAGCAAAACTAGCAATAATGATAATCATGACAAGGCTATAAATTTTTAATAGAGAATGAATCCAAAACTGCTTCATTCTATTTTGTCGCCAATTTTTCATGGATACTTTCATAGATCGGTTCCAACATATCACTGATAAAGAAATGCCACATCCCAATTCCTACAAAGAAGAGAAGAGCAGGCATATAGTAACCAATTGCCACAAGTAGTACTGTCCCAAGAAGAACCTTGGCCACAGCTGCTAGACTCATAAAGATGCCAATCAAGGATAGTTTGAGACTGTTTCGATAGGACAAATCAAAATAAACTTGTAGTTTCAAAGACACTGTGTAGGCTAAAAAGAGCAGGGCAACTACTAGAACATTCAAAAAGGTCGCAATCAAATGAAGGATAGTCTGATGAGGCAATTGCACCAAGAGATACAAGCCATAGACCAAAACCACATCCACTCCTAGAAAGCTATAGAAAATCAGGTTGCTTGAGACAAAATTTTGCTTATAAAGAGACCAAGCTTCCTTCAAACTGTATTCCCGAAAACTATAACCATGTTCTGCATACAAGCTCATCAAGGTGGCACTAGCCGGCGCTAGACCAAGGATAAGCCCTCCTGCTAAAGTTAATAGCCAAAAGAAGGCTGTCACAATCATCCCTAAAAAGAAACGATTAAAGACAAAGTCTAAAAACCTACCCATGATATCCTCCTAAAATTAACTATGAAACTATTATATCATATTTCAAGCGTTTTCAAAACTTATAGTGCCCATTTACAATCCCATCAAACCATGGTACAATGAGAATTATGAAAAAATTATCAGGAGACAATTCATGAAAAAATCTATCTTAACGACTCTGCTTTTTGCAGTTCTTTACTTCCTCTGCATGGGGATTGGTGTCCTTTTGGGAAATCTCTTTGACCAAACTGGCAATATGTTTTATGCGCCTGCCTTTACTGCCCTTGTCGGCGGTAGCGCCTATATGATTCTGGTCGCAAAAGTTCCGCGCTTTGGAGCCATTACCACTATCGGCCTTGTTATTGCCCTCTTTTTCTTGGGAACTAAACACGGTGCTGGTGCTTTCCTTCCTGGAATTATCTGTGGTCTCCTAGCAGATGCAGTAGCTAACCTAGGAAAATACAAGGATCAAACAAAGAACTTCCTTTCTTTCACTCTCTTTGCCTTTAGCTCAACAGGTCCAATCTTACTTATGTGGATTGCGCCCAAAGCCTATATGGCTACCCTTCTGGCAAGAGGAAAATCCCAAGAATATATCGACCGTATCATGGTCGCGCCAAATCCTGGAACCATCCTTCTATTTGTCGCAAGTGTTGTCATCGGAGCCCTATTGGGTGCCTTGATTGGACAAGCTTTGAGTAAAAAATTTGCGCAGAAAATCTAGTAAATAAAAAAGAGCCAGACGGCTCTTTTTATTTATGACTCAAGACTTAGTCAAGAAGTCTCCCAAGAATTGAATTGCAAAGATAATCAAAATGATAATGATAGTTGCCAAGATGGTCACATCGTGATTGTAGCGGTTAATACTCAATGAAAATCAAAGAGCAAACTAGGAAGCTAGCCGCAGGTTGCTCAAAACACTGTTTTGAGGTTGGAAATAAGACTGACGAAGTCAGTTACATATACCTACGGCAAGGCAAAGCTGACGTAGTTTGAATTTGATTTTCGAAGAGTATAAATCCATAAGCGATGGCTACGTTACTAATACCACCAGCTCCAACTGCACCGGCCATAGCTGTTTCCCTAGGCTAAAATTTTTTACCTGAAAAACTTCCTTTTTCTAGTGATAAAATCAACCCTATCACACTCACTACCAAAAACACCCACCAACAAAGCCTGATATCTTGTAAAGCTAAGAAGGAAAATAGGGACATCCCCAAGGGTAATGTTAGGGAAAAAATCATACTCAAGAGATTATTACTTCTAGCTAATACATCCGCGCTCAAATTAGACAGTAACAGAGTATCTAATTTAGGCATTGATTTCGACATCAAATACATGACAAAGGCTAAGCAGGCAACACCTACTAGAGGAGAAAACTCTAAAATATTAGCAGTAGCCAACAAGACAAACAGAATTGCATTAAGCGATAACAAGCTTGAAAAAGACAATTTACCAAAATAATCATGGGGAGTTAGGCTACCAAGAATAGCTCCTCCCAAGCTAACACATTCAATTAAAAATAAGGCTTGAGCATAGCTGAGATGATAGATAGTATGGTCTAATAAGTAAAAGTGATAAATACCTCCAACAGCTCCTCCCAAAGTATTCATTACCAAAATGACAAGGATCATTTTAAGCAATGATTTACTTTCTCTCTGTCTAAAGATAGCATCCATGTCCGCATATATTGCCTTAACTTGTTGAAGTAAACTAATCGACTTATTCTCTACACTTACAGACAAATGCGTCAATTCTCTTCTATTTTTGAACAAAATGAGAGAAGATAGTAAAAAGAAGCCAGCATTCACAATCGCAACAAAAGAAAAATTTTGATGGCTGGTTGTGAGTAACCACACTCCTAAAGCCTGACCTCCGAGATTTGATAAATAGGAAACAAACTGAGTAAAGGAATAAGCTTCATAGAGCCTATCCTCTGAAATATTATGCTGGATAATCGGCATACGCAGGCCTGCTGTATAATCTGATAAAATATCCGAACAGACATTAACCATACATATAAAAGCAAACGTTACGAAGTTCTGGTCATGAATTACACTAGCAATCAAAAGAAATAGGAAACTTTGCACACAACCAACCCAGATAATTGTCCCTGCTTTATTCCGAGTATGATCCGCCTTCATCCCAACATAAAAAGTAAATAGGAAAGGTAAAATCATAATCATATTCGCTATAAATACAGCTATATTTTTAAAGGGGAGACTCGCAGCATAAACGATAAATACCAGATTATAAATATAAGCTCCACTTGAGCTCAAAAACCTTGATAAGGTAAGTATTCTAAATAGATGATGTCTTAAAAATAGTTTCATAACAGGCCTTTCTCACATTTCAAAGAGTATTCTATTGAAACCAGTCTAACAAAAAAAGTGGGACTCCCCACTTTTTTGTAATATATTTTTCTGAAAATAGAAACTCTAGCGCCTAGAAACTGCTAATTATTAATCCATCTACAAGCCTATTTATTTTTCGTCAATCGATGTAATGAGAATATATTACAAATCTTCATTTGAGAGCTGATTTGCAAAATAGTTTTCATAATATCTTGCACCATCTGTATATTCTAAATCTTGTAAGATTGTAATGCCTCTTTGGATTTTTTCAAGCCCCTTATTTTCTACTTTAAAAATAGTATCATAATACCCTTTAGCAATCATATAAATGATTTTAAGATAAGCTTGATATTCTGGCAATTCTCGTTTGTCAATCTGAAAGATAAAATAGTCTGCTTTTAATTTATCCTTTTCCTCTATCGCTTTAAAGAGTCCATTAATCAAAATGGTATCAATACCGACTTTGTTACTAGGTAAAGAGCCTAATAAATCTGTCTTTTGTAACATCTCCCTAGAATATTTAAAATAGAGGGGCAGAGGGAACAAAGTAGAAATCGTTGAAAATAATTCCAATTCATAATTTCCCCAGATATCAATAGTAAAAAAATAGTCATAGAGAAAAGTCAGTTCTTCATCCGTTGCCCTTATTTCTGAATCAAAAAACACTAGAAGGCTTTTGATACGAATCATTTGTAAGAGATATCCTTTTTTAGCACTTGATCTATACTTTTGAGTCGTCTCTTCATACAAGAAATGGAGAGAATCAATCCCTTCTCTGTCATATAGATCCCAGAGATTTTCTTGAAAAGCCAAAACCTGTTTCTGAGAAAAACCACGTACCAAGTACATAAATTCATTCAAATCAGAGTGGATGTTATCTAAGGCAGTAATCAATTTCATAGAGGATAAATCTGCTTCTCCACGCTCAAATTTGCTCAGCATGGAATAAGTAAACTCTCCTCCTGTCGCCTCTTGTAGGGATACATTCCGACTCTTTCTCAATTCTTTAAAAACTTCTCCCAGATTTTGCATATTGACTCCCCACAATTCTTAACTCTCTAACTCATAAAAGTAACGATTGATAGTAGCTAGTACAGAGAATTTTAAATCTTGGATATACCTCAAACTCCTATGAATGATGTACAGATTGCCCAGTTCCTTTTATTTATGACTCAATTTCTTAGTCAAGAAATCTCCCAAGAATTGGATTGCAAAGATAATCAAGATGATGATGATGGTTGCCAAAATGGTCACATCGTGATTGTAGCGGTTAAATCCATAAGCGATGGCTACGTTACCGATACCACCAGCACCAACCGCACCCGCCATAGCTGTTTCCCCAACAAGTGAAATCAAGGTCACAGTCGTCACACGGATTAAATCTGGAAGACCTTCTGATAGGTAAACACCCACGATATCCCAGAAGGTCGCTCCGCTCGCTTGAGCTGCCTCAATGACACCACCATCCAATTCAGCCAAGACAACCTGCACCTGACGAGCAAAGAAAGCAAAGACCGCAAAAGATAGGGGTACGATAGCCGCATTTGGTCCGATACTTGTTCCTACGATTAGATGAGAGAAGGGTGACAAGACTGCCAAGAGGATGATAAAAGGAACCGCACGGAAAATAGAGGTAATCTTATCTAAAATCCAGAAAACGACCTTATTCTCCAAAACACCACCTGGCGCTGTCAAGACAAGGAAAAGACCTGCCACCAGCCCCAAGAAACCTCCGATGATGAAGGAAAGAACTGTCATATAAAGGGTTAGGTAGATGGCTGTTCCCCAGCCTGCTTGACCAGCCCAGCCCATTTTATAGACATTTGGTAAATAGGTTTGAATCAATGATTCCATCTTACTGTCCTCCCTTCAATACTTTTAGCTGTACGCCTGCCTGACGAATGGCTTCTTGAGCACCTGCTAGCGCGGCTTTTTCACCTGACAAGACCACAACCAATTCTCCAACAGGAGTACCATCGAGGATTTCGATATTCCCATAAAGAATATTAGCCGTTACTTGGTAACGCTTGTACAATTCATTCAAAAGTGGCTCATCTGTTGAAGCCCCTGCATACTTGAGTTGCACCAAGAGACTGTTTTCAGACAGATTTTCCACGATTTCTTGCTTCTCAATCTTGACCATGGCTTCGTCAATACCTGTGGCTGTTGAGATAAAGTCCTGGGTCAAAGGTTGTTTAGGGTCTGAGAAAATTTCAAGGACACTGCCCTCTTCAATCAAATGCCCATCCTGCATCACTGCCACACGGTTGGCAATATCTTTGACAATTTGCATTTCATGCGTAATCAAGACAACCGTCAAGCCTAATTTTTGGTTCAAATCTTGCAACAAGGCCAAAATCTGCTTGGTTGTCTTAGGATCAAGGGCGGACGTTGACTCATCTGAAATCAAGATTTTTGGGTCATTGGCCAAGGCACGTGCAATGGCCACACGCTGTTTTTGCCCTCCAGATAGTTGTGAAGGATAGTTTTCAGCACGATCCGCCAAGCCAACCAAGTCCAACAACTTGGCTACTTTAGCTTTCTTTTCTTCCTTGCTGAGTCCAGAGTGTTTGAGGGCAAAGGCCACATTCTCCTCTGCTGTCTTTTGACTCATCAGGTTAAAATGCTGAAAAATCATTCCAATATCTTGACGTTTACGACGCAACTGCTCTGCCGTCAAGGTCACCTTGCCATCAAAAATCACATCGTCATCAATGGTAATTTTGCCTGCAGATGGTTTCTGCAAGAGGTTAATCACCCGTACAAGGGTTGATTTCCCTGCTCCAGAATATCCAACGATTCCGTAGATATCCCCTTCTTGGATGTGAATGGTCACATCCTTGACCGCTGTGATAGTTCTCTTCTTTTGGTGAAAAGTCACATCAATCTGATCTAACTTGATAATATCTCTACTCATAGCTTCTAATCAGCTCCTCTACTAATTCAATATGGGTGTAATAATCGGCGATTCGCACGTTTTCATCTCCACCGTGGTCTCGACTATTGGCATTTCCTAGACCGAAAGCCACCATTGGTACCTCTAGGGCATCAAAGACCGTATGCATAGGGCCTGTTCCAGCTGTAGTCGGCAAGACTGAAACGCCCTGTGGATAGAATTTCTTGGCCAACTCGATTACATTGAGAATGGCTGGCGCGCTCATATCGCTTCGATAGCTCATCTCTCCCAAGGTATAGTATAATTCTACCTTATCAAAGCCATTTTTGTCTAGCTGTTTCCGAATTTTTTCCAGAACATCATGCGGTTCTAAGCCAGGAACCAAACGAACTTCTAACTTGGCACTGGCTTCTGCTGGCAAAATCGTTTTAACGCCTTGTCCTTGATAGCCTGACTGAATTCCTTCGATATTAAGGGCTGGCTCGAAAAAGAAACGTTTTAGAAAGGCTGCACGCTCCTCTTGTAAAAGAGGCAATTCCAAACCATAAATCTGGCTGATTTCCCCTGGATTTCGTTGGGCATAGGTATCCACCAAGGCCAATTCCCGTTCGTTTGGCTCTTGTACTTCTTCGTACAAACCTTCAACTAAGATACGGCCATCTGCCGCACGAAGAGACTGTAGGGCTTGAAGGAGATACCAGGGAGCTGATTCCACAACCCCACCATAACTCGAATGGATATCCACATCGGCACTTTTTACCTTGGCATCAAAGGTCACAATTCCTTTGTTTCCACCAGAAATTTCCAACTGCTCCAAGGCATTTTTGGTCCCTTGTTCCCAGACCAATAAATCCGCACCACGGAGTTTATCCGCATGTTTTTCCAGATACTTATCTAGGTCTGTCGAAGCCGATTCCTCCGCTCCCTCCATGATAAAACTGATATTGACAGGCAGGTCATCATGATGTTGCATATACTTTCTCAAGGCACTCAAACGAGCCGTGATATGACCCTTGTCGTCATCAACCCCACGCCCATACATAAAACCATTGCGGACTGAAAGAGTAAAAGGATCTTCTGTCCACACCTGATCCCCATCAGCTGGTACAGTGTCATAGTGGTTATAGAAAATCAAGGTCTTGGCATCTGGGCGCGAACTCTTGAAATGCGCCATAACAAAGGGCGCCGTATAAGTCTCATCAATCTCCACTTCAGCCCCCACACGTTTGAAAATCTCACCCAGATAATTTGCGACTTCCTTAAGTCCAACCTGCTGGGCAAAGACTGATTTCTTAGAAATCAAGGTACGCAAAACCTCAAAATAATGCTGGGCTACATGATCCTTTTCAAATTTTTCAATTTGTTCTTGTTCGCTAGGAAAAACCATATTCTCTCTACCTTTCTATGAACTACTCTTCCTGACAATCCATGCTCTATACAAAAGCAAGAGGTGGAATTTTCTCTCCCACCTCCCTGTTTCTTATTACCAAACTGGTTGATCCAAACCGTCTGATGTTTCTTCGATAACTTTTTTCACTTCATCTGTATGGTAAGCTGCAACAACTTTCTTGATAGCATCAGCCTTAGGTGATGATTCCCAATCTTTTTTCGCAACAATGATGTTGTACCATTGTTTTGAGTTTTCATCAGCTTGTTCTTTGAAGAGTGCTTTCTTGTAGTCCAATTTTGCTTCTGTAACGAAGGTATTGTTTACAACGGCAGCATCAACTGATGACAATGAACGAGCTGTTTGGCTAGCGTCCAATTCAGTGATTTTCAAGTTCTTTGGATTTTCTTTGATGTTAGCAACTGTTGCAAGGGCAGTTCCTGAAACGTCCAATTTAATCAAGCCAGCTGATTGAAGCAAGTAAAGCGCACGGCTTTCGTTTGTAGCGTCATTCGGTACAGCGATTTCTCCGTTTGCTGGGATGTCTTCTACTTTAGTGTACTTGTTGTCACTTCCATTCAAACCTGAGTAAAGGCGGATTGGAGAGATGTAAGTATCTGCAATCGCTACAAGGTCTTTTCCGTTTTCTTTGTTCCAGTTGTTCAAGAAGTTGTAGTGTTGGAAAGCGTTCAAGTCTACTTCGCCATCAGCAGTTGCCTTGTTTGGTTGTGAGTAGTCTGTGAACTCTGTAAATTCCAAAGTAATACCGTCTTTTTTAACCAATTCTTGGATTTTGTCCCAACGTTTTTCTTCAGAACCGCTACGGTTAACAGTTGCGATTTTAACAGTTGTTGCATTGTCTGCTTTCTTTTCTGAGTTTCCGCAAGCGGCAAGAGCCAAACCTGCGACTGTAGCAAGGGCTGCTACACCAAGCCATTTTTTAATTTTCATGATTCTTTCTCCTTAAAAATAATACCGTACTAGTATCTCACAATTTGTTTGATTTCACAAATTGTTATTAGATAGTCAGATATATAGTTTAAAACTATATCCCTAAAAACTGAGAAATCACCCATCTGAATCAGAATGGATGACTTCAAATAATTATTTAATATCAGCTTCTGCTGGTAGGTAAGTGTCTCCGAAGAATTGTTTTGACAATTTTTCAAGAGTTCCGTCTTTGTAGAGTTCTTTGATGCGTTTGTCTACAAATGTTTTCAACTCATCTTGACCTTTAGCAAGAAGTGGGTAAACGTAAGGTTGTTGGTCACTTGGAAGTTCGATAACTTTCAAGTTGTCCAAACCTTGGTTCTTGATAACTGTTTCAACACCGATTTTATCAAAAATCTTGTAGTCAAACTGGCCATCGCTCAAGCGTCCCATGATTTGTTGGAAGTCAGCTCTAGTATAGTTAAGGACAGTTGGATTATCTGAGTGTTGTTTGTTGTAGTCTTCTAACTGTTTAGCAGATGTTGTCCCTTGAACAACTTCTGTTGATTTTCCACCGATATCATCAAGTGATTTGATGCTAGAGTCATCTTTTTTCACTACAAGAACGTTAGGGTTTTTAGCAGTTGGAGCTGCATAAAGGTATTTTTCTGCACGTTCTTTAGTGTAGCTGATATTGTTAACAGCCATCTGGTAACGATCAGCATCAAGTCCTGCAAAGACACCTGACCACTCTGTTTTTTCAAACTTGACTTCATACTTATCAGAGTCTTTAAAGATAGCACGAACTAGTTCAATCTCATAACCAGTCAATTCACCATTTTCTTCATAGTTGAATGGTTTTGGTGAAGCGTTAGTTGCAACGATAATTTCTTTCTTGCTAGCTGCTTCTCCTTCTTTCTTAGCACCACCTGAGCAAGCTGCTAGCACACCTGCAGCAACAAGCCCTAGGGCAGCAAGAGATGAGTATTTAACGATTTTTTTCATGTCATTTCCTCCAAAATAGAATACCTTATAATCTTAACAGAAAAAGAGCATTTACGCCATTATATGATATCTATCTCTGTGATAGGTTTTCTTTATGACTGATTTAAAAGACCAGACGCAAGACGGCAATCAAGACCACTCCAAAGAGAACTGTTCCGACTAGATTGCGGTAACGAAAAGCTACCCAAGCTGTTGGAAAGACTGCTAAAAAGTCCAACCATTTGATTTGAGGAAGACTCCCAACCTTGCCTGTCACTACGCTTGAAAGAATCAAGGCGAAGATAATAGAAACGGGCAAGAACTTCAAAAAGCGCTCAACAATCGCAGGCAAGCCCTTATACTTGACCAAGATGAAGGGAATCATACGGGGAATCCAAGTCACAAGACCAGAGAAAATAACTGCTAATAAAAGATACTTACTGACCATCTAAAACCACCCCCATTGTACAACCAAGTAGCGTCGCAAACAGAACAGCTAGTGACTGAGACACCACTGTCAAGAGTAAAAAGAAGGACACCGCAACAACTGCTAGGATAATGAGCAGATTGCGGACAGGAATCCGTCTTTGCATAATCTGGAATTGCGAAGCAAAAATGCCGATGAACATCCCAACTAGGGCAAAATCTAAACCAAAGATTTCTGGATTTGGTAGCAGGCCACCTAGAGCCGTTCCGACCACTGTCCCCACAAACCAAGCCACATAGCTGTTGAGATTGTTTCCATGCATCCACATAGGATTGACCTTGTCTGTATGGGCCAATTCGCCCATCAAAACACCATAAGTCTCATCCGTCAAGATACTAGACATACCGATATTTTGCCAGAGACTGGTATGACGGAAATAGGTTGACGCATGCAAACTCAACAAAAAGAGACGCAAATTAATCAAAAAGACCGTCATCGCAATAGCTGCTACAGGCGCCTGAACCGCAATCAAGGCTAACATGGCAAACTGGGCGCTCCCAGCATAAACAAAGAGGCTCATCAAGCCCATCTCAACAGGTGTCACATAGGGCGCACCAATAATCCCACAGGCCAGTCCGATACTGACATAACCAAGGGCCGTTGGCATGGCCGCCTGCGCCCCCTCCCAAAATCCTTTTTCTTTCATCTTTCTCCTCATATTGTCTTAATAAATGGGCTGAAAATGCTCCAGCCACAGCATGGACTATTATAACACATTCAGGAAAGAGAAAAAAGTCTGCTGATTTTGACCATCATAAAAAGACTGGCAATCCAGTCTCAAACATATATTATACAAATTCTCCGCTAGATACTTTCACGGATATTCAGGAGCATGAAAAAGGCAACTAGAAGAAATAGCAATAAAACAAAGCTAACTGCCAGAGTTCCAAAGCTAGTAGCAATGGTTACCAAAGCTATTGTAAATAAGCTAGGTAAAACAACCGTAATAGCACCGATAGAGGATTGAACTGCTCCCATTGACTCCTCAGGTATTTGTTTAAAAATGAGTTCCTGTAATCTAGGAGAGAGGACACCTGCGAAAAAGGCATCCAAGGTACTAAAGATGAGAATCCAGTCAAAACGAACTGTGGCAAATCCTACTAGAAGAAGCAACTGGATGACAAGTGAGGCATAGAGAGCTGTTTTTATAGAAATCGTATTTTTCAAATAGCCACTCACAAGACTTCCGACAATAAGGGCTGCTAATTCAAGAGTGGATAACAAGGCAAGAGATTGACCTGTTTGTAAATTCAAAAAGGGCTGATTCCTCAAAAACAGGGTAGAAACAGGAACTGTAACATTTATCACTGCTTGACTAATAGAAATAATAAACAAAACCAAGAGCACCTGATTCATATTCCATATCAATTTCGATGATTGGATCAAATGCTGGCAAAAGGATTTTACAGAGAGTCCTTCTTGATAGCTAATCGTTTTTTCTACTTTCAAGAGGTCATTTTTTATGAAGAGGATACCTAAAAATGCGATTAAAAAGGTAAGAGCGTTCAGTAAGGAAATAAACTGGATGGAAAGAATACCTAGTAAGACTCCTCCTAGAATATTACTGATTGTTTTCACTAAACTAACAGTTGACTGTTTAAATCCAATAGCTTCTGCCAGATGGTCTTGCCCAATAATTCTAATGAAAATTGGAGTGAGCATGGCGCCTGAAAAATAACTCAATGTGTCAGACAAGAGGTTAATCAGACAAATAAAGGTTACTAGCAACAAGGAGAAAGACTGCCCTGAAAGCGACAGGGACACTATAGAGTAAAGCAAAAATTTTGCAAAACTAATGACTGTGTATTTCAAGACACGATGATGTTGAAAATCCGCCAAAACTCCCAGAAAGATTTGTAGAACTTGGGGCAGGGTTTCTGAAATCGTGATGAGTAAAATCGCCAAAGGAGCAAAAGAAGCATCTGCCACATAATTCAAAAAGGCCAGATAAAAAATCGTATCCCCAAGCGTCGAAATCCACTGGTTGATGGTTAATTGCCTAAAATCTCTATTTTGAAGAAATACTTTCATCACAACTCCTTCATATCCATGTACTTAGATAACACATAAAGGTACTCTTGCTTATCTGCTTTAGAATACTTCACATAGCACTCTACTGTATTTAACAAAGACAATGCAACTTCTTTATATTTTCTTACTTTAAAATAACAATACAGTTCTAACAATGTATCAGCTATCCCTAGCATACCATTCCAGAAATCTGCATATTGAGCAAATTCTGTAATTAATCCTTCAGATAATTCTTTGATTAGATCTGTATACTTTTCAAAATCTATAAAAATCAAAGCACGAATAAATCCTGCTGTCCCGTTATTTAGATAAGGTGAAACTAAATTTGATTCTATCGGAACCATCCTACCATTATCTGCCACAATTAATTTTTCAATAATGATATTAATTCCATAATCAATAATATCGCAATCAAAGTCATATATTTTCATCAAAATAAGTAAGCCAGACAATCCATCTAGTCCTAAATTTTTTTCTCTATGCATCAGATGTTGCAGTAATCGCTGATTATTTTTAGCATTCTCATATCGTTGAAAATTGACTAGTTCTTTATTAATAATCTCAGTAATAGTAAAAGATCTTTCTGGTTGATCAGTTAGAACCTCATCTAAACTATGCAGGGATTCAATTTGATAAACATAAATTTCATTTAAATCTTTCAGGATATCAGATACTGTTGCATCCTTAGAAAATAGTTTTTCTATAATACTTGTAAAATTTGTTCTTAAACCAAATTCAGCCAATAAAGAATTTAAAATATGATATGATTGTGATAAATCGTCCATTGATTTTATATGCAATCTAGCCAACAAAAATAGTAGTAAATTCCCAACTTTATGGCAATCAGATACTTTGCCATCTATAGAGTTCCATTCCTTTAAGCTAATTACGCTATACAAACCAATAGCTGGTTTATTATCATACTCATAACTATTTTCTAAATCTACAAAGTAAAGTTTATTCTCTGATTTTATAAAATTTCCGGGATGTATATCATTTAAAATAATATTTCGACTATGAAAATATTCAACCAATTCTAATAGTTCCCTAGTAATCAATAAAAAACTTTTAAATTTCTTAGTGTTTAACTCCTTATTAGGCTTCTTATAGCTGACAATAGAGTATGCTTTTGTGTATTTTAATAAATCACTACCATCTATAAACTCATAAATATAATATTGGTTAATCCACTCTGTAACAGTTTCACGCACAACTGGAGTATGATCTAATAATTTTTTTGAAATTTCATATTCATTTTTTCTAAGTGTTTGAGTCTCTACCCCTCCAAAAGAAATAACATGAGGCCGACATTCCTTCAAAATATACTTTTTACCTTCTATCACTGAATCTACTTGATAGACGTTTCCTCCACTTGACTGTGATAGCATGGCTTTCAATCTATAATTTCTTGATAAATATGAATCCTTTATAAACGTATTCTCTTGAATATCTTGAATCCATTCTGGTAAGTTAAAATATGGTTTTTGATAGTCTTGCCATTTTTCTCCATTTGGTCCCAGCAAAGTCGGAATGCCTTTTTCTAAATACTCCAAATCTTCTCTAAAGAAGCCATATCTATAAAAAATCGTATTGGAATCTTTATAGGCACGATCACTTAGAATATAAATTCCCTCCATATTTTTAGGAATAGTTTGGTAAAGAAGCTCTAATAGATCAAGAAAAACATGGTCATTTTCAGGATAAATCGTAAAATATTTCCCCGAATTAACAGGAGATTCTCTAACAGAAAAATTATAGGCTACATCTTCTTCTCTATATATATACTTATAAGATATCTTTCTAGCATCTAACAAAGGAGAAAGAAGATTATACATATCCTTATAATTATCAAACGTTGCTGATATATGAATTTTATAACCATAAATAGGCAAACTTTCTTCGTTTACAATTTTATATTTATACATTCTTTTCTCCTATTGTTATGATGATTTTTTCTTTAGCAATTACCTAAGTTGGTATTTCCTACATTAAAATTCCAAAACCATTATAAGTCTAAAAATAAACTTAATAATTGAGTATCTTTTACAATACTGTACAAATGATAGTTATTGTCACATCTGCAGACTGATTGAATCTATCTGATTCACGTGTTAATTCATGTACAAATGCTGTCATACGCTTCTCCTTTTCTATTTTATATTTCAATCCTGTAAGTAAAAAAGTTACTAAGGAATTTCATAAAACACCTATGTATTGAATGCCATAAAAATCAATTAGATTTTCAACAACAATCCTACACTCTTACTTAACAAGTTTGAAATTTTATTTGTAATCCACTTATGCGACCTAGGATTTGCTTCAAATGTCTTACAAGGACAGTATAACACGGAAATTAGCCTATTTTAGAAAATCGCATATTTGATATTTTTTCTTATAGAAATTTCACATTTGCGATTTTAGTAGATTTAATTATTTCACTGGTATAATAAAGTTATTACTAATGAGGAGTGGAGAAATATGAAGAAACAAATTTTAACATTATTGAAAATCGTTGCTGAGATTATTATCATTTTCCCGTTTCTAACTAATCGATAAGTTCTTTGTATTGCTGAAAACGCAATTCAAAAAGGGTTGTTAATTGTGGATTTTCTAATACTTGCAGAGATTGGATAAAGTGTTCAATCTCTTTTTGATTGCTTCCCTTAGTTTGAAGGAAAATGCTCATCTTCTTTAAAAACTGCCACAATAATTTCTCAAAAACATCGTATGGACGGAGCATACTCTCCAGCTCGGCTTCAAAGATTGGGATATAAGAAAAAAATTTGCGCTCCATGAGCTCTGAGATGATATTTAACAGCCCTTGTTTCATATACAGTCTATTATGTACCAACTCTTTAAATTCCTTGGATTTTTCGAGTAAGGAGGTTGATAAAAATATCAAATCTTGATTGCTTAGGAAAGGCATAGTATTGCAAAAAAGATAGAGTTCAAACCAGGTCCAAGATTCGATAGCATAGAGGTAGGTCGTCAAAAACTCCCTATCCTCCTCTTCTAGTGGGTAGCTTTTATCTAGTGAATGGATGGCATCTTTGATTACAATAGCATTCAAACGACGATAGGTCTGCGCCATCTGTTCTTGCTCGACTTCCTCCAACAGTTGCTCTAAACCAGCTATATCTTGGTGGGCAAAGCGATCCACAACCCTTCTACCAATTCGCATATGTGGAGATTCTTGATAGTTGTTGAGCTTATGCCCAAACTCATCAAAATTCATATTGATTCCTTGAATAGCTAGAATTAACTTGTCCGCAGATAACATAGACTGCCCTAGTTCAAACTTAGACAACTGAGAAGCTGTTAGTCCAGCACAAGCCACATCTGACTGCTTGAGCTTTCTAGCCAAGCGCAATTCCTTGTAAAATTCTCCCAATTCCATTCTCTCAATCATCTGACCACCTCCTATTTTTTATATAGTATATCATTATTTACAATTATTTGTCAAAATATTCTGACACTTTAGCGAGTGAAAAAGCCAGCCTTAAGCTGACTCTTTATTCCATCGTATCAAAAGCGAGGCTTGGTTTGGCATTGAGATCCAAGCTTGCAAAATTTTCTTTGTTCCACTCGCTGACGCTGGCATAGGCAATCATGCCTGCATTGTCTCCACAGAGACGAAGTGGGGGAATGATGACCTTGACATCTGTGATTTCAGTTGCTAGGCGTTCTCTGAGACCTTTATTGGCTGCCACACCACCTGCCACGACTAGAGTTTTAACAGGGTATTTCTCCAAGGCTTTCTTGGTTTTAGCAATGAGAATATCCAAGACAGCAGCTTGGAAGGAAGCACACAAGTCCGCTGTAGACAAGCTTTCTCCCTTTTGCTCGGCATTGTGGTGAAGATTGATAAAAGCAGACTTCAAACCTGAGAATGAAAACTCCAGATTATCCTCCTTAATCATGGCACGAGGAAAATCATAAATATCCTGCCCCTGATGAGCCAACTCGTCTATCTCACGACCTGCAGGATAGGTCAAGCCCATGACACGGCCTACCTTATCATAGGCCTCCCCAACCGCGTCATCTCGCGTTTCCCCGACAATCTTGTAATCACCTGCCTCAGAAACATAGACCAACTCCGTGTGTCCACCGCTAACCAAGAGGGCTAGCAAGGGAAAGTCCAAAGGCTCTACACTTTGGGCTGCCATGAGGTGACCAGCCATGTGATTAACAGGGATAAGTGGAAGTCCATGTGCCCAAGCAAAGGCCTTAGCAGCTGACAAACCAACTAGCAAGGCTCCAACCAAGCCCGGTCCATAGGTAACCGCAACAGCTGTCACATCGTTTTCAGTAATCCCTGCTTCTGCTAGCGCCTCCTCGATACAGGCTGTAATGACCTCTACATGGTGACGACTGGCTACTTCTGGTACTACGCCCCCAAAACGTTTGTGACTCTCAATTTGACTAGCAATGACATTGGACAAGAGCTCATCGTCGTTTTTCAAGACGGCGACACTGGTCTCATCACAGGATGTCTCAAATGCTAAAATATATCTATCCTTCATCTATTTCTCTCTTCATGATAATGGCGTCCTCGACTGGGTCATGGTAGTAGGCCTTTCGCTCAGCGATGACCGCCATCTTTTCTTTCTTGTAAAATGCTTGCGCTCGATGATTTGACCTTCTGACTTCTAGGAAAATCTCCTTGTCTGTCGGCAATTGAGCAAACAAGGCTGATGCAATTCCTTGACCCTGATAGGTTTGTTTGACAGCGATTTGCAGGACTTCTGCTTCAAAAAGATTCTCCTGTACAGCTAGAAATCCAATCACTTCGGCCCCATCATAAGCTAGAGCATACCAAGTCTGGTCTTGATCCAGGTCTGCTTGGATTTGCTCCAGCGTCCAAGGACTGACTGGGTAAACAGCTGCCATCACAGCGTAGATGGCTTGAGCCAGATTAGGTTGCTGTTGGATTCGTTTGATCTCTATCATAGTCGTTTAATGTAGGACTCGCCAGACTCCGTATGGTTCTTGAGCCAGTTTTCCTCAGCCTCAACACGTTTGAGGTAATTCGGCACAAAATCATGTAAGGAGTCTGCTTTCTTGTCCCAAGCCAAAAGTGCTAGATTAGCTGCATTAGGCAGGGTTTCTTTGTAATTAGTCCTTGGCAAGTGTTCTTGAATCTGCTCAACAAAGGGGACAACTTCTCCGACAAAGGTTACCTGACTAGCACCTTTGATTAACTCGATGACTCGCTCAAAGGACAAGTGCGCTGCTGGCATGACAGGTTTGGCATTTTCATAGAATCCTGCATAAACATTGTTGCGACGCGCATCCATCAGGGGAACGAACAAGCCTTCTTGCTGGTAGGGCACCAGAGCCAAGAGACTTGACATACCAACCAACTCGATGTTCAGAGTGTGAGCTAAGGTCTTGGCAGTTGCTACCGCAATTCGCAAGCCTGTGTAGCTACCTGGCCCTTCCGCCACCACGATTCGGTCCAAATCCTTGGGCGTCCAGTCCACACTTGCCATCAAAAAATCGATGGCAGGCATGAGGGTAATACTGTGATTTTTCTTGATATTAATCGTCGTCTCAGCAAGAACCTGCTTATCCTCTAAAATAGCGAGAGAAAGAGCCTTGCTGGACGTATCAAAAGCTAATACTTTCATAACACATTCCTATCTTTTTGTCTGCTTACTATTATACTACAAAAGCTGGCACATGGGAATTTTCTTTATCCCCAAACAAAAATGCCTACACTTAGCCCAAAAACAATTCGCAAATAAAATTCAAAAAATCTTCGTTTTTCCTTTTCTTTTCCGAATATAAAAGTGAACAAGAAAATTGAAAGGATCTCCGTAAAAAGTTTAGTAAGTCATGCTAGATAAAAGACATATTTTTAGAAGGATAAATTTTATCTTCTTCATCTCTTACAGTTTGCTCAGCATTCTCAATGATTTAAACATTACTACTATCCCTTTACCATTCGATTTATCTGTTTGTATTATTTTATTTTTATGTTTCAACTCTATTTTTGAACAGAAGAATTCTTAACATAAAACTAATAAGCTCTGAAAATTCCATTGTCATGTCATTTTAGAAAAATGCAAAGACCACCTCATCTTGATAGATGGGGTGGAATTTTCGTGTCGTAAATCTACTATCTCTATATCCCCAAACAAAAATGCCCCAGCATGAGCAGGGCATCTAAGCATTTAATCCAAAGAAAAATACAAACCAAACGACATAGGTTACAAGGAAGAGAAAAAGCGAATAGAGAGTCACAAAGGTAATCTTCCACAAGAACTTGGTTTGTCGTCGTTCCAGTTTGGCAAATAGAAGATTCCCTCCATAAACACAAGCAACAAAAATAATAAAAGCCACCAAGCGAACTCCGATAGCAAAAGCAAATAAGTCATACATAGGGAACCTCCTTGGCTTAAAATCTATATGGAATTATGACAAGCAATAAATTTCACTTCCATTATCAATATAACACATTTTCTTTGTTTTTGCAAGCGCTTACTCAACAAATCGCCCCATGACTTTCTCGTTTCCGTCTTTTACTAATCTTTCATTTTATGTTATAATTGAAATAATTGTAACGAATCAAGGTCAATCTAGACACAAAATGGAATGAAATCAAGCAAATATCTGCTAAAAGTTTGGAATAAGCTGACCTGTAAATAGAAAGGAACTATATGATTTACAAAGTTTTTTATCAAGAAACAAAAGAACGTAGCCCACGTCGTGAAACTACACGCGCACTTTACCTAGACATCGATGCCAGCTCAGAACTTGAGGGCCGTATCGCTGCTCGCCAACTTGTCGAAGAAAATCGCCCAGAGTATAATATCGAGTATATCGAACTCTTGTCTGACAAATTGCTAGATTACGAAAAAGAAACTGGCGCCTTCGAAATCACGGAGTTCTAATATGGCCTATACTCTTAAACCTGAAGAAGTCGGCGTTTTTGCCATCGGTGGTCTGGGAGAAATCGGGAAAAACACATACGGAATTGAATACCAAGACGAGATTATCATCGTCGATGCTGGGATTAAATTCCCAGAAGATGACTTGCTGGGTATCGACTACGTTATCCCTGACTACTCTTACATCGTCGACAATATCGACCGCGTCAAGGCCGTTTTGATCACACACGGACACGAGGACCACATCGGTGGGATTCCATTCCTACTCAAGCAAGCAAATGTCCCTATCTATGCTGGACCGCTTGCCTTGGCTTTAATCCGTGGGAAACTCGAAGAACACGGCCTCTTGCGCAACGCCAAACTTTACGAAATCAACCACAATACTGAGTTGACCTTTAAAAATCTCAAGGCAACTTTCTTTAGAACGACTCACTCTATTCCAGAACCTTTGGGGATTGTCATTCATACTCCTCAAGGGAAAATTGTCTGTACGGGTGACTTCAAGTTTGACTTAACACCAGTTGGTGAACCAGCAGATTTGCACCGTATGGCAGCGCTTGGTGAAGAAGGTGTACTCTGTCTCCTGTCTGACTCGACAAATGCAGAAATTCCAACCTTTACCAACTCTGAAAAAGTCGTTGGCCAGTCCATCATGAAGATTATCCAAGGCATAGAGGGACGTATCATCTTTGCATCCTTTGCCTCAAATATCTTCCGTCTCCAGCAAGCAACAGAAGCCGCTGTTAAGACTGGACGTAAGATTGCAGTCTTTGGTCGTTCTATGGAAAAGGCCATTGTCAACGGAATCGATCTTGGCTACATCAAAGCTCCTAAGGGAACCTTTATTGAGCCAAATGAAATCAAAGACTACCCTGCAGGCGGGGTTCTCATCCTCTGTACAGGTAGTCAGGGTGAGCCGATGGCTGCCCTCTCTCGTATCGCTAACGGAACCCACCGTCAGGTGCAACTCCAACCAGGTGATACAGTTATCTTCTCTTCTAGTCCAATCCCTGGAAACACTACTAGCGTCAACAAGCTGATCAACATCATTTCTGAAGCTGGTGTTGAAGTTATCCACGGTAAAGTGAATAATATCCATACATCTGGACACGGTGGCCAGCAAGAGCAAAAACTCATGCTCCGCTTGATTAAGCCAAAATACTTCATGCCTGTCCACGGTGAATACCGCATGCAAAAAGTCCATGCTGGACTTGCGGTAGATACTGGTGTTGAGAAGGACAATATCTTTATCATGAGCAATGGTGATGTGCTTGCCCTTACTGCTAACTCAGCTCGTATTGCAGGTCACTTCAACGCCCAAGATATCTATGTCGATGGAAATCGTATCGGTGAAATCGGCGCAGCTGTCCTCAAAGACCGTCGTGATCTATCTGAAGACGGTGTCGTTCTAGCAGTCGCAACTGTTGACTTCAAATCGCAGATGATTCTGTCTGGCCCAGACATCCTCAGCCGAGGCTTTGTCTACATGAGAGAATCGGGTGACTTGATTCGCCAAAGCCAGCGTATCCTCTTCAATGCCATTCGTATCGCACTGAAAAACAAGGATGCTAGCGTGCAATCTGTCAATGGTGCCATTGTCAACGCTATTCGCCCCTTCCTCTATGAAAATACAGAACGTGAACCGATTATTATCCCTATGATCCTCACACCAGATGAAGAATAAATCATAAAACAGCCCCGATTTTTCGGAGCTGTTTTTCTCTATGCTTTCTTTTGAGATTAAAACTCAATAAAAATCGAAATCAGACTAGAAGGCTAGTCGAAAGCATAACTTGAGTTAGCTCCCATAGTTCGGGGAACTATGGGAGGCTGTAGATGAATCAAAGCCAAGCTTTGAACTCATTCGTAAGAAGCCGACGACGTATTATTTTGATTTTTGAAGAGTTTTAGAAATACTACGATTTTTACCTTCCAGATACACCATCAAAATAGAAATATCTGCTGGGTTTACTCCCGAAATACGGCTGGCTTGGCCGATGGTTTCTGGATTGATGAGTTTAAACTTCTGACGGGCTTCGGTTGCGATAGAATCAATGTCATCCCAATCAATATTGGCTGGAATGCGTTTTTCTTCCATGCGTTTCATCTTGGCAACCTGGTCCATGGCTTTGGAAATATAGCCTTCGTACTTGATTTCTGTTTCAATCAATTCGATAATCTTGTCATCCAAGTCCTCTGCTGCTGGTCCGATGAAGGCCACCACATCTTGGTAAGACACTTCTGGACGGCGAAGGAATTCCTTGGCTGTCACTGCATCGGTCAACGGCTTGAATCCCATCTCCTCAACCTTAGCATTGGTTTCCTTGACTGGCTTGAGTTTGATGCTGTCTAGGCGCTTCATCTCATTGTCAAATTGATTTTTCTTGATTTCAAAGCGAGCCCAGCGTTCATCATCCACAAGTCCAATCTCGCGTCCCATCTCAGTCAAACGCATATCAGCATTGTCATGGCGGAGAATGAGGCGGTATTCAGCACGACTGGTCAAAAGGCGATAAGGCTCAATGGTTCCCTTGGTCACCAAGTCATCAATCATGACCCCGATATAACCGTCACTGCGCTTTAGAATCAACTCAGGCTTGCCTTGAATTTTCAGAGCCGCATTGATCCCAGCGATAATCCCTTGGCCTGCTGCCTCTTCGTAACCTGACGTTCCATTTGTTTGACCAGCAGTGAAAAGTCCTGAGATTTTCTTGGTTTCCAAAGTCGCACGCAACTGATGAGGCAAGACCATATCATACTCAATGGCATAACCTGTCCGCATCATCTCTGCATTTTCTAGACCTTTGATAGAATGAACCAAGTCACGCTGGACATCCTCAGGCAGACTGGTTGAAAGTCCTTGAACATAGACTTCCTCAGTATTGCGCCCTTCTGGCTCAAGGAAGAGTTGGTGACGTTCCTTGTCCGCAAAGCGCACAATCTTGTCTTCAATCGACGGACAGTAACGAGGCCCCACTCCCTTGACCACACCTGTAAACATAGGTGCACGGTGGAGGTTGTTTTGGATAATCTCATGACTGGTACCATTGGTATAGGTCAACCAGCATGGCACTTGATCTTTGACATAATCCTCATCACGTGAAGTATATGAGAAGTGATTAGGCGCTTCGTCCCCTGGCTGAATCTCTGTCACATCGTAGTTGATAGAAGAAGCCTTGACACGTGGAGGCGTTCCTGTCTTGAAACGACCAATTTCGAGTCCCAGTTCCTTGAGATTATCAGCAAGGTTAATAGAAGCCAAGCTGTGGTTAGGCCCTGACGAGTACTTGAGGTCTCCAATGATAATTTCCCCACGGAGGGCTGTTCCTGTCGTCACGATAACAGCCTTAGCAGCATATTCTTGATGGGTAGCTGTACGAACACCGACAACTTTTCCGTCTTCCACCAAAATCTCATCAATCATGGTTTGACGAAGGGTCAAATTTTCTTGATTTTCAACTGTCTTGCGCATTTCCTTAGAGTAAAGCTCCTTGTCAGCCTGCGCACGAAGGGCACGAACAGCTGGCCCCTTCCCTGTGTTGAGCATCTTCATCTGGATGTAAGTCTTGTCAATGGTTTTGGCCATTTCACCACCAAGTGCATCAACTTCACGCACGACAATCCCCTTGGCAGAACCACCGATAGAGGGATTACAAGGCATGAAAGCCAGCATTTCAATGTTGATAGTCGCAAGCAAAACCTTACAACCCATACGGCTAGCTGCTAGGGATGCTTCTACCCCAGCGTGTCCCGCACCAATTACAATAATATCGTATTCTTCTGTAAAATTATAAGTCATTTTTTAACCTTTCAAAAATTTCTCGTAAATAAGGAACTAACTTCTCCTCCTCTAGAGCTTGAGCCATAGTAACCCATTTAAAGTGCGTATGCTCTTTAGGATCTAATCTGATAATTGGCTTCTCCCCAACCCACTCTGCTTCATAAACTAAGCGAGTAAAGACCGTATCCTTAGAGGTATCCAGTTGACTATCTTCGTGAAGAAGTTTGAGCGAACTGCTATCTAGCCTAACTCCCGCTTCTTCAATACATTCTCTAAGAGCTCCATCTCGCGGAAGTTCACCCTTTTCAACCCCGCCACCAGGAATATCCCAGTAAGTTGGATAAACATTGGGTTGTCCTCTTTTAATTTTCGAACGCTGAATGAGCAAATAATCATCACCACTATGAACAAGTACATGGGCAATAAGCTTAACCATCCTTTTCTCTCCTATTCCTCAAGATGAATGTGTCTTAGTTGGCCGTCCCAATCTGGTAGGGCTGTTTTTAAAAAGGCTGGAACTAAATTGATACCCTCAAGCTTATCCAAGTCAATCCATTCACAGGGTTGCGTTTTCTCATCTTCCTGCATGGTCAATGGGGCATCTTCAAGCAAATCCACCAGATAATGAAACTCGATATTGTGATAGGAAACACCGTCTTGTTCAAAACGATTTTCAACCACAAAAGCTAGCTGCCCAGCTTGAGCTTTGACACCCAGTTCTTCCCTCACTTCACGGACTACCGCGTCTTCCGTGCTTTCATTTACTTGAATCGCACCGCCAATAGTGTAATACTTGCCCTTATCTTTGGTAACTAGGAGCTTGCGATTTTGGACAATCAAGGCTGTCGCCCGAACGCCAAAAACCGTATTTCCCACTTTTGTCCGAAAGTCTTGCTGAGTCATTCTTGTCCTTTCCCTTAAACGACACAAAAACAGTCAAAACTCCAAAGAAGTGCAGGACAAAAAAGCCTGCAACATCCATGAGCTTTGACCATCATTTCTATTGCTTTTATTATTGTAGCAAATTGAGAAAATTTGTCAATCTAAATGTACTGACAAACTTGTCCATCGCGGTAAGCATTGTCAATCAAACCACCACCTAGACACTCTTCGCCATCGTAAAAGACAACTGCCTGTCCTGGTGTAATCGCGCGTTGCGATTCCGCAAAGATAACTTCTGCCTTGTCTCCTTTGACATGGACGGTCACCTTCGAATCAGGCTGACGGTAGCGGAATTTTGCTGTGCATTCTAGCGTAAATTCCTCTGGCATGTCACGAGTAAAGTGGACTTGGCTAGCCTCTAGGCTGGTTGACATGAGCGAATCATGGTAGAAACCTTGGCCGACATAGAGGATATTCTTGCTTAGGTCTTTTCCGACAACGAACCAAGGTGCATTGTCACCACCGTGTTGCCCGCCGATACCCAGACCGCCACGCTGACCGATCGTATAGTACATAAGACCTGCATGCTCGCCCATATCGCGACCATCCACAGTCATCATGCGACCAGGCTGAGCTGGCAGGTAGTTGCTGAGGAAGTTTTTAAAGTTCTTTTCTCCGATAAAGCAAATCCCTGTCGAGTCTTTCTTCTTAGCAGTGGCAAGGCCTGCTTCTTCTGCTAGTCTGCGAACTTCAGGCTTTTCCAAATGTCCCAGAGGGAACATGGTTTTTTGGAGTTGTTCTTGCGAAAGCTGGCTGAGGAAATAGGTCTGATCCTTGCCATTGTCCACGCCACGAAGCATGTGAACGATGCCATCCTCATCACGTGCCACTCGGGCATAGTGCCCAGTCGCTACATAGTCTGCCCCCAAGGTCATGGCATAGTCCAAAAAAGCCTTGAACTTGATTTCCTTGTTGCACATAACATCTGGATTTGGCGTGCGCCCTGCACGGTATTCCGCTAGGAAATACTCAAAAACGCGGTCCCAGTACTCTTTTTCAAAGTTGACAGAGTAGTAGGGAATGCCAATCTGGTCTGCCACCGCAGCCACATCCTTGTAGTCTTCGGTCGCCGTACAGACGCCGTTTTCATCTGTGTCATCCCAGTTCTTCATGAAGATACCAATCACATCATAGCCCTGCTCCTTGAGAAGAAGAGCCGTCACCGACGAATCAACACCACCACTCATCCCCACAACAACACGTGTTTTAGAGTTATCACTCATGGTAAGTCTCCCATCTATTCGTTTATTTATACCCCTCAAAATTCTATTTACTATGACTTTCAATAGAATTTCTTCGAGTATAGTCTTTTCGTTTGCTTTTAGGACTAGGCAACGAGTCGCAGGCATAACTTGAATTCGCTCAATCAGTCTGGGAGACTGATTGAGGTTATAAATCAGACAAGCTAAGCTTGCATCTCATTTCGAGTTAACGACGTAATAAAAGATAAACGAAATGACTAGTTCACGATTGAAGGTCGTGTGTGCTTAACGATTGAAGGTCGCTTGAGCAGTATTCATTATAACACGCTTGGTTAGAGAAGACAAGAAAGAGGCTGATAATCTACCAACCTCTGGTTTTATTGATAAAAACTTTAGTCATCATCGTCTCTATAAAAATATTTTCTATACACTCTTGATAATACCAAAATTAATGCCAGTATCATACCAAGAGCTATAATAATAGAATTTATTAGATTTATTTTAGTATGTCCAATCACTAGTCCAATAATTGGGCTAGTAGACATGCCTAGATATAATAAAAGTGACAAAAGATGAATTTCACCAATTCCTGCAAAAAAATGTTTCATGTAATGCTTCTCCATTTGCTCCATTAAATCTATTTTATTTTAGAGTAGCATAAAATAAGCAATCCTTCAATAAAATCCATTGACGAAATACTATTCTAAAGCATTGATAACTCAGATTTCTCAGAATAGAGCTGCCCAAACTATCGAACAGCTCAAGAACATATATATCTATGCGATTCTAAACTTAGAATTGCTATAGAATAAATGTTTTATGGGTATTCTAGGTCTTTGACTGCTTAAAATTTTACGTTCTGAAGGATTCTAAAGCTAGAATAGCATAAAAATCATGAAAACTGAACTATTCGAAGCTTCATAGTCATACGATTTCCATAGGAAGTATCTTTTTAGTACGTGTGGTTAGGAGGTAATTTTAGGGAATCTCCCAAAAACAACCAATTTCCTATTTTTATCAATCAAAAAATGTTGATAAATGAGTGTTTTAAAATTAAATTTTAAAGGTATCCTTAAATCTAAAGATTTTTGATAAGATTTCTGTATTTTTCACAATTCAATGATCCGATGACATTGTTGGGCTACATAAGCATCGTGGGTCACAATAATAACTGTTTTCCCCTCGCGATTCATCTCTAAGAGAAACTTCAAGACTAAATCTCTATTTTCAGGATCCAGAGAACCTGTTGGTTCATCGGCTAAAATCAACTGGCTGGGGTTTAAGATGGCTCTAGCAACTGCAATTCGTTGTTGTTCGCCACCAGATAACTCGGAGACCTTTTGATGCAAAGTAGCTGACAAACCTACTCTCTCTAAAATCTCTTCCACCTTTTTGAGCTTGTCTTTCTTAGACAATTTCACATATTTCAGCGCCAGCATGAGATTGTACTCGACAGTTTCATCATCAATCAGGGCAAAATTTTGAAACAGATAAGAGATATGCTCACGGATTATTGTTTGTGACTTAGCAGAATTGACCGCTAGATTTGTCTGACCAAAAATCTCATACCGTCCGCTATAATCACCATCTATCAAACCTAATAAATTTAACAAGGTCGACTTACCACTACCACTCTTGCCAACAATGGCTACCAAATCCCCCTGATCAATCCTGAGAGATAAGTGATCCAAAATCACTTTTCCCCCAATGGTTTTGGTAATATTTTCTAACTCAATCATAAGATGCCCCCTTTCAATAATTCTACTAGACTTCTTTTCTCCATCCTAGAAGCCAATACTAGCACAAATAGTATATCCAAACATGTAAAACCTGCAAACAGTAGAAGTGGCAGGAGCGCATGGGCAAAGAAAATCAATATTAGAAGAGGCAGACTATAGCCCAGCAAGAGCAGAACTAAGAGAGGGCGGTAGCGATCGACCAGTTTCCACCCCATAAACTTCTTGGTAATGATGTCCCTGCGCTTCAATAAGAAAGTTGTTACTAGTAAGAAGTAGGAAATCATCATGCTAAGGAGACCAAACAAAGCAAAGAGTATATTAAGATTTCGAACTGCATCTCGATAAGAATCTACTTTCTCTTGTTGAATGGCTTGAAGCGATGAAAATTTTAAATAATTCCCATCTGATAATTTCTCAACTAACTCCGTAATCACTTTTTGATTTTGTTCTGTATTTTCAACTTTCATCGGGTTGTTTAAACCTGTCGTTGACAAGCGAGTCTTTTCTTCCCACATCATGTCTTGATCATTTACCAGACTAATGATTGGATTGTGGAGATTTTCCTTTCGCTCATTATTATAAGGGAAGAAGGACCAATCTCTTTCATAGTAGGCAATTTCTACATCCATATCTTCTATTGTTTGCTTTTGCTGATCTTCATACCTCAGAGAAAGATAGGCGATGGATTTTCCCAAGAACTGATTCTTGCCTTCTTGTCCTTTGTCACTAGCTGGCAACAAAATAACTTTTTTAGTGCTGGTATCTGGTAACTTGAATCCCTTGCTCTTTAGAAAATTGCTATTAGCATAGTAAACATCTACCTTATCAGGCAGTTGGTACTGCTGTACTTGTTCAGCTTTGATGACTGGTTTGATAGGAAGACTCGCACTTCGCACATAATTTACTTGTATTTTTGCTAGCAAATCTTGATAAAATTGGTAGAAATAATCTGTAGATTTCCCTGACCCTGCTAGCTCTTCTTGCCACAAGTTATCATTGAGTTGGAAGGTTTCTAAGGTCAAGTAATTCCCTTGGCTTACCCACTGTTGCTGATAAGCAAGTTCTTTGTTTTCTTGTTCTAGACTTCTGCCCACCCCAATCAGTAAGGCCGTCAGTAAAATAGTTGTCCCTATTTTCATCACATAATTGAAGATAAGACCAAGTTTGACAGATGAAAAGCCTTTCAACATGGAACTGACTGTCATTTTCTGAATCATCAGGTAGGTCAGCCAACTGATGAACAAATACAACTGTAAAAGCAGAAATTGGGATAAGAGTAAACTTGGGAACAGAAGTTTTGGCCTGTAGTCCAGCACTAAAAATAGTCCCAAGTCAATGACAAGACTTCCACCCAAGAGAAGATAAAAATTAGTCTTTACAAAACCAGCTAAAATCGCTCCGCTTTGAAAACCAAGTAACTTTTGAACCCCCACTCGTTTCATCTCCATCATCGGCTGATAAACTGTTACTAACACAAGAAGTAAAATAGCCAAGACAAAAACAATGGCAGATAAAAGCAAATCTCGATTTATGACTTCCACTGCACTTTTATAGGTAGGCTCTAGCAAGGTAGCCTGGTCTATCTTGAAAAAATCGCTCCATTTCTGTACAATCCTATCCTTATCCATCTCTTGTGTAGAAGTTATCGTATAGCGACCATTTAAACTACGAGATGTATCCTTGATATAGGTTTGAAAAGTTATAAGCTGAATAGGCTTGACTTTTAGAAAGGTCGGTATCGTACCAAGTTTATTAGAAATTTCTTTATTACTGTAGACTCCTTCACCATCTGTGGTAAAATCAAGAGAAGAAATCCCAAACTCTTGGTAGGGGAAGGTATCTTTATCAAAAACACCAGACTTGATTACCTCATCACCACTGTCTGTTTTGATGATGGAGACTTTGTACTCCTTTGATACATCCTCAAAAAATCGAAGAACAGACGCTGCAGGTTCGTTAATATCTTTCAAATACAAATCCAAAGAATCTACAGTCTTTCCCATTTCCCGAATCCGAACCGCTTCACGTGTGTAGTTTACATTAAAAACAAAAAAAGTGGTACACAGCAACAGCAGAAACATACAAAGATGGCTGATTTTTTTCATAGAGATACCTCCCGTGAAGAGACGAGGCTAGCTAAAACTAACTTCTAAATAAAACCACACTGTCATTCCAATCTTGAATACAATCAAGTTGAAAGAAACACTGTGTGGTTTTTGAATGTTTGAACGTTTAGAGGTTAGATTTTTAGGCAATTGTCAATCAGAATGCTCGATTATCTGTCAATAATCCTAGAAAATCTTGTCGTTTCAAGTCGGAGAAGTGTTTGGTAGAAAGACTTCCTTTTTGAAGTCCATCATCTCTAACCTGCAAATAATAGCTATGTTGGCTTGTTTTAATTGTCAAAAAATCGCCAAATATAAAAACTCTTTTCCAGTTGCGAATCTCAAATTCTTTCATCTCTGATTTTGGAATGCGGATAAGTCCTTGCCGCAAATCACGATGATGCTCACTTGTGAAAGTCATCCCATTCCCAAGATTTCTTATCAGTAGTTCATCTGGAGTCACCATCACCAGCGCTATTTTAGTTAAGAAAATTTCAACTGTTGGTGGTAAAATCGCCAAATTAAACCAAGGATGTAGGTAGCGATAAGCTAAGAAATAGTTAGGTTCCTCACCCAATCCTAGTTGTTTATATAAGGTCTTGACTTCACTGTCTAACCTCGCTTCAAAAGACACATCCGAATGCGCTTCTTCCTTCTTCTGATTAAAATAACGCATCCAGACTAGAAAACCTATAAAGACTATAATAAATATTCCTGATAAGAGATATTTTACATTGTAGTTCATCACTTAACCTCCTGATTCACACCTCTGCCTAAAACAGAAGCCTATTTATTTTGAAAATAGTTTCATAACAACTTTAAATAAGACTGGTGTCATTAAAATGAGGATGATTCCTATCACAAATATCATGACTACTCGAAAAAGCTCCTTATTTTTAAACATTTTTCCACCCCTTTTCTAGCTACATCATTATAGTCATTAAGCTCATTCTAAAATTACATCAAACTTATTTTACTTTTATTTTCTACTTTTTATATTACTATGATACAATATTTTTAATTGGATTTTATTATTTGTTAACTTTTTTCACTAAAAGGAGAAAATCATGCGTTATGATTTTGGAAAGGTCTATAAAGAAATACGTGAGTCAAAAGGATTAACCCAAGAAGAGGTCTGTGGAAATGTCATCTCAAGAACCAGCCTATCAAAGATTGAAAGCGGCAAGGCAACTCCCAAATATGAAAATATGGAATTTCTTCTCCGTCAAATCAATATGAGTTTTGAAGAGTTTGACTACATCTGCCATCTCTATCAACCGAGCCAACGAACAGAAATCATACAAACTTATCTTAATATGAGTTCTATCATTGGCAACAGTAGTCTAGTTGATTTTTTTGAAACATGCCAAAACTATCTCAAGACCCATCATGACCTCCCTATAGAAGAGATCAGGGATATGCTGGAAGTTGTCATTCATATCCGTCAACATGGTACAGAGCAACTATCAGACCAAGTGAAACAGACTATCCAAAAACTTTGGGAAAAAATTGAAAAACAAGATACATGGTATGAAAGTGACCTAAAAATCCTCAATACCATCCTTTTCAGCTTTCCCATTGAACACCTCCATCTCATCACTGGAAAAATCTTGCAACGCTTGGAAGTCTATAAAAACTATCAACATTTATATGACTTGCGAATGACAATTCTATTAAATCTTTCCACACTCTATCTATACAATCAAGATAAAAACATGTGTAAGCAAATCTGCTATACTTTACTGGAGGATGCCAAGAACAAGAAAAGCTACGATAGGCTTGCTATCTGCTATGTCCGTATTGGGATTTGTAGGGATGATGCTAAACTTATCCAAAAAGGTTTCTCACTTCTAGAGTTAACCGAGGAAACTTCTATGCTGTCTCATCTCAAAAAAGAAGTGGAGACCTATTACCAACCGAAGGAAGGATAAAAAGGGATTAGAAAAAACTAACTTCTAAATAAAACCACACTGTAACCCCAATCTTGAACACAATCAAGTTGAAAGGAATACCGTGTGGTTTTTGAATGTTTAGAGGTTAGTTTTTAGAGTAATTGTCTATCAGAATGTTCTTTTATCTGTCAATAATCCTAAAAAATCTTGTCTCTTCAAGTCGGAGAAATGTTTGGTAGAAAGACTTCCTTTTTGAAGTCCATCATCTCTAACCTGTAAATAATAGCTATGTTGGCTTGTTTTAATTGTCAAAAAATCGCCCAATACAAAAGCTCTTTTCCAGTTGCGAATCTCAAATTCTTTCATCTCTGATTTTGGAATGCGGATAAGTCCTTGCCGCAAATCACGATGATGCTCACTTGTGAAAGTCATCCCATTCCCAAGATTTCTTATCAGTAGTTCATCTGGAGTCACCATCACCAGCGCTATTTTAGTTAAGAGAATTTCAACTGTTGGTGGTAAAATCGCTAGATTAAACCAAGGATGTAGGTAGCGATACGCTAAGAAATAATGAGGCTCCTCACCCAATCCTAGTTGTTTATATAAGGCCTTGACCTCACTATCTAACCTTGCTTCAAAAGACACATCCGAATGCTCTTCTTCCTTCCTCTGATTAACATAACGCATCCAGACTAGGAAACCTATAAAGACTATGATAAATATTCCTGATAAAAGATATTTTAAATTGTAGTTCATCACTTAACCTCCTGATTCACTACTCCACCTAAAGCAGAGGCCTATTTATTTTTAAAATAGTGCCATAACAACTTTAAATAAGACGGGTGTCATCAAAATGAGGATGATTCCTATCACAAATATCATGACTACTCGAAAAAGTTCCTTATTTTTAAACATTTTTCCACCCCTTTTCTAGCTACATCATAATTCTCGAACAAATACAAAGTTAAGAATACCGTTTTTGGTAGCGTTTACACACCTTCTTTCACCTATATTATAAGTCAATATATATAACCTGTCAAGTAATTAAAGTAAAAAAACATATATTTTTTAAAAAAAAGAATTATAATTATATTTTATACATAAAAAAGATAGCTTCTGCTATCCTTATACATTCTCTGACTACTTATCCATTAGATATTGTTCCACCTTGAGTGCCTTGACTTCATTATTTTCAATTAGATAAAGCACCTTAGCTTTCATATAATAGTCCTTAGCAACAGAGATATCAAGATCCTCTGTTACATTTCCCAACAAACAATATAAATCTGCTAGCCTAAAGCTACTATGATATTTGTTACAAAATTCAATCATCTCCAATAATAGGGCTCTGGACTTGTCCATCTCCTCCTGTTTCCAAAGGTGGTAACAATAATTGTATTTTATTTTGATATACAACTCAATTTGTTCACGCACACTAGTATCGATTTTTGAAAGGGCTACGGAAACCTGATCATATAGTTGCTCAAATTTCTCCTTATCCTCATCATAGCCTAAGAAAATCAGCAGGGTATTGAAGATATACAAATAATCCACTTTATCAATACTAATCCTACTGAGGATGTCCTCTATTTTTGAAATAGCTAGTTTTAATTGATGTTCACATTGATAGGTTAGAATGGCATCTATCCAGTCCAGATAAATCTTTTCATCAAAAGATAAAGAAGTCTGTTGCTTTCTCTCTCCCTCAAAAGCATATTGCAAAGAGGCATAATCTTGATTTTCCAACAATGTTTCAGACAATCTCTTGAAAGCAGACAAGCCTAGAAACTCTTTCGAAATTTCTCCTGAAAAGAAATAGTCCATATTTAAGCCCATTTTTTCAGATAATTTATATAACAAATCTGCTCCTGGCATATATTTGCCTTGTTCCATTCGACTTATCTGAGTTTGTTGGCAAATTCCTTCTGCCAACTCTTTTTGCGACCAGCCCAGCTCTTTTCGCTTATTTTTTAATCTTGTTGCTAATAATGCATGCATGCTAACCACCACTATTTATATTCTATAAAAACATTATACTACTTTTTGAGAAGATTATATCAAATTGGCTACACAGTGTGAATAGGCTTCTAAAAAGAAAAAAGAGCCATTCAAAGCTCTTTCCCTATTTCTTAATACCAGCCGTTATTAAGCCAGAAATTTTTAGCGGCTGTCCATGAACCGTAACGTCCTGCAACATAAGCATCTGCTACACGTTCTTGGTTTTCAGCTGAGTAGTCACCGTTCAAGTATGAATCTGTCAATTGGTAACGTCCGATATAACGTCCGTTTGTAGCTGTGTAGCTACCGCCTGATTCTTTTTGAGCGATCCATTCTTTAGCCTCTGCTTCAGATCCGCTTACAGTTGCAGCTGGTGCTGAAATTTCTGTTGAAGCTACTGTTTCTTCTGCTACTGCTTCGCTTGCTACTGGAGTTTCTACCACTGGAGCTGAAACAGTTTCATCTTGAGCAGCTGGTGCTGCATAAGTAGTTGGCGCTGGTGTTGCAGCAGGCGCTACAGGACCATCGATAACCAACTCTTGACCAACATAAATCAAATGAATGTTGTCGATGTGGTTGTTTTCTGCCAATTTCTCAACAGTTGTGTTGTGAGTTTCAGCGATTTCTGAAAGTGTATCACCTTCTTTAACTGTGTAAGTTGATGATTCTTGAGCAGATACAAATGATGGAGCAAATACTGCAAACAAGGCAGCTACTCCTGCAAGAGTTGTTTTAATCTTTTTAGTTGTTGATTTCATATTTGAAAATTCTCCTTCTTTCTATAGTTCTATCATACCCTTTAAATATTACCGTTTCTTGACACTTTTATGTAGAAATATTACAAAATTATTTTTTATTTCCCTAAATAAGGTATTTTTGTCATAAAAGATACTATTTTTATGCTATTTGAGGTATTAGAAAGGTTTTCATCCGCAATTAAAGCCAAGCCCCTCATTCTTTGATATAATAGAGATAAGAATTTTTATAAGGGGAAACTGATGAAATCACTTCGTTTTCAATCTGTCTTTGATATCATCGGACCAGTTATGATTGGCCCATCTAGTAGCCATACCGCTGGTGCTGTTCGTATTGGGAAGATTGTCTCTTCCATTTTTGATGATACTCCGACAGAAGTCGAATTCCAACTTTTTAACTCATTTGCCAAGACCTATCGTGGTCACGGGACAGACCTAGCCCTTGTTGCAGGTATTTTGGGCATGGATACAGATGATCCTGAAATCCCAAACAGCCTGGAGATTGCCCACAAGCGCGGCATCAAGATTGTCTGGACCATTCAGAAAGACAGCAATGCCCCTCACCCAAACACCACTAAAATTACCGTCAAAAATGCCCACAAGACCATCAGCGTGACGGGTATTTCTATCGGTGGAGGAAATATTCAGGTCACCGAACTCAATGGCTTTGCCGTCTCTCTCAACATGAATACACCGACTATCATCATCGTTCATCAAGATATTCCAGGTATGATTGCCCTCGTAACGGAGGCACTTTCCCGCTATGATATCAATATCGCCCAGATGAATGTTACTCGTGAAAAAGCTGGTGAAAAAGCCATTATGATTATCGAAGTTGACAGTCGCAACTGTGATGAGGCTATCGAAGAAATTCGAAAAATCCCTCATCTCCACAATGTCAATTTCTTTAAATAGGAGGAAGCATGTTTTATTCTATCAAAGAATTGGTCGAGCAAGCAGATCTGGACTTTCAAGGAAATGTCGCAGAACTTATGATTACAACAGAGTTTGAATTGACAGGTCGCGAACGTGAAGAGGTTCTCCTTCTCATGGAACGCAATCTGGAAGTCATGAAAGCCTCTGTCCAACTTGGCCTCAATGAAAATAAATCTCGTAGTGGCCTGACAGGTGGAGATGCTGCCAAATTGGATCACTACATCAAAAACGGAAAAACTCTGTCGGATTACACGATTCTCTCTGCTGCCCGAAATGCCATCGCAGTCAATGAACACAATGCCAAAATGGGCTTGGTCTGCGCTACTCCGACCGCTGGAAGTGCTGGCTGTCTGCCTTCCGTTCTCACTGCTGCTATTGAAAAATTAGACCTCAGTCACGAGCAACAGCTGGATTTCCTCTTTGCTGCCGGTGCCTTTGGACTAGTCATCGCAAACAACGCCTCTATCTCGGGTGCTGAGGGCGGTTGCCAGGCCGAAGTTGGTTCGGCCTCTGCTATGAGTGCTGCCGCCTTGACCCTAGCTGCAGGTGGAACACCTTATCAGGCCAGCCAGGCTATTGCCTTTGTCATTAAAAACATGCTAGGCCTCATCTGTGATCCTGTTGCTGGTTTGGTTGAAGTTCCCTGCGTCAAGCGTAATGCCATGGGAGCTAGCTTTGCCTTCATCGCAGCAGATATGGCCTTGGCAGGTATCGAATCTAAAATCCCTGTGGATGAAGTTATCGATGCCATGTACCAAGTAGGAGCAAGCATGCCAACTGCCTTTCGTGAAACAGCTGAAGGTGGACTCGCCGCCACCCCTACTGGTCGTCGCCTCCAAAAAGAAATTTTCGGAGAATAAGCTTATCAAATAGGAGAAATCATGACCTCTATCTCAGCTATCTTTTTCGACCTGGATGGAACCCTCGTTGATAGTTCTATCGGGATTCACAATGCCTTTACCCATACCTTTAAAGAGCTGGGGGTGCCTAGCCCTGATGCCAAAACGATTCGTAGTTTTATGGGACCGCCCCTTGAAAGTAGTTTTGCGACCTGCCTGCCCAAAGAACAAATTTCTGAGGCCGTGCAGATATACCGTTCTTACTACAAGGCAAAAGGCATCTATGAAGCTCAACTCTTTCCTCAGATCGTAGACTTGCTTGAGAAGTTATCGAGCAATTACCCTCTTTATATCACCACTACAAAGAATACTCCAACCGCTCAAGACATGACTAAAAACTTGGGAATCTATCATTTCTTTGATGGCATTTATGGTTCCAGCCCTGAAGCACCCCATAAGGCAGATGTCATTCGCCAAGCCTTGCAGACACATCAACTATCCCCAGAACAAGCCATCATCATCGGAGATACCAAGTTTGATATGCTGGGAGCTCAAGAAACAGGCATTCAGAAATTGGTCGTCACTTGGGGATTTGGAGAGCAAGCAGATTTGCTAAACTATCAGCCTGATTATATGGCCCACAAACCCTTAGAAGTTTTGGGGTATTTTCAATAACATAGACTGGGCGACAACTCCATTTCAGAAGAAAATGGAGCAAGTCTCTACATAACAAAACGCATATTACCAAGGTTTCAAGTCCTGATAATATGCGTTTTGCTTTTTTTATTCAACGTGGGTTGTTTGATTTGCAAAGGCGATAATGGCTTGCTTCAACTCATCTCCACTGAGAGTACGGAACTCTTCAATTTTTTGGTCGATGGCTTCTAGAGGCATGACATTAACCTTACCAACGAAAATCTTATCCATAACCTGATTATCAACAAGTTCGGTTGATACCAAGAGTTCTTCGTAGAGTTTTTCACCTGGACGGATTCCAACTTCAACGATTGGAATTTCGCTTTCGGTGTGTCCACTTAGAAGGACCATTTTCTTGGCCAAGTCATAAATCTTGACTGGTTTACCCATATCAAGGATAAAGACTTCTCCATCCTTGGCATAGGCACCAGCATGGATAACCAAACGGCTAGCCTCTGGAATGGTCATGAAGTAACGGGTCATGCGGAAGTCTGTTACCGTTACAGGCCCACCTTCAGCAATCTGACGTTCAAAGACTGGAATCACACTACCACGGCTACCAAGAACATTCCCAAAACGAACTGCACAGTAGGTTGATTGGCTACGTTGGTTAAAGCCAGTGACAATCAACTCAGCCACGCGCTTGGTTGCTCCCATAACATTTGGTGGATTAACCGCCTTATCTGTCGAAATCATAACCATCTTAGGTACTTTGGCTTCATCAACAGCTCTAGCAACGTTGTAAGTTCCACGGATATTATTTTTGAAGGCTTCTTTTGGATTACGCTCCATCATAGGAACGTGCTTGTGGGCAGCCGCATGATAAACAATAGCAGGCTTGTACTGCTCAAAGACTTGCAAGAGACGGTCATAGTCTTGAATGTCCGCAATCACAGGTACATAATCAATTCCTTGGAACTTGCGAATCAATTCATGATAAACAAGGTAGATTGAGTTTTCCCCATGGCCAAGCAAGACGATGCGTTCAGGATTAAAGCGACTAACTTGGCGACAGATTTCAGAACCGATTGAACCTCCAGCACCTGTGACTAAGATTGTCTTACCTGTCAGTTCTACGCCCAGACGCGATTCATCAAGACGAATTTCCTGACGACCCAAAAGGTCTGTGATATCAATCTTCTGGAAGCCTCCACCTGCTTGGTGAAGTCCTTGAACAACCGTTTCAACCTTAGGCATCTTATAACATTTGACACCCAGCTTATTACACATCTGCAAGATACGCTCATATTCTGACGGGTCAAGCGACGGAATCGCAACGATAACACGTTCGATTTGATGACGTTTGGCTAATTCAGGCAGATTATCATAAGAGCCCAAAACAGGGATTCCACCAAGTTTTTGGCCCTTTTTCTTAGAATCCTTGTCCAAAATACCGACAAGTTCCAAATCACTGGTTGGATGTTGGTAGCTATCCATAAAGAGGGCCCCACCATCACCAGCACCGATCAAGAAAGTACGGCGGTGTTCTCCATCACCACTTCCTTTTTTGCGTCTTGAATAGATTAACTGCCAAGTAATCCGTGGCAATAAAATCAAGAAGGTACTCAACAAGATAAAGAGAATGATGAAACGGATGGAGAAGAGTGGCAAGAAAGCATAGCAGATACTATATGACAAGACGCTGCTCGCAGTCACACCAAAAAAAATTTTCATAAAATCTGTGATCTTGCTGTAACGACTAATACTAGCATTCAAGCCCCAAAATGCAATCATCAATTGATAAAACAAGAAGGCCAAACTCGTATAGATAATGTAGTCAACAGGGGCTGGATTAATCAAGCCGTAAAATAAGATATAAGATACAATGATGGAAACCACCATACTCAAAATATCAAATATTCCCCAGAAAACCTGTTTTTGTTGTTTATTTAAAATTTCCACCAGATCAATCACATAATCTGTGAGTTTTTTATTCATAGGAATTTACTCCTCCTTAAAAGAGCTCGATGGTTATACTCAATGAAAATCAAAGAGCAAACTAGGAAACTAGCCGCAGGTTGCTCAAAACACTGTTTTGAGGTTGTAGATGGAACTGACGTAGTCAGTATCCTACACATACGGCAAGGCGACGTTGACGCGGTTTAAAGAGATTTTCGAAGAGTATTATATTGTTATTATAACACTTTTTCTAAAGTTTACGATTTGCTACAATCTTTTACTTGCTTTTTCGTAACAGTTTCATAAAAATAAACTGTCTGACAAATCCTGGACAAAGAGTAACAACCATCTGAATGGCAACACTCTTGGCATATTCCATGTAAGAAATTTGCCCTCTCTTCAACATGCGCTGGCGAGCCTGACGATAGAGTTTGAGATAACGTAGTCCCCCACGACGCTCAAACATCCCTGCTCCGACACGAACCTGACACAAGATTTGATCCAGATTTCCAGTCTTGGCTCCTGCAGCAATCATATTGAGCCAGAGGAGGTCATCCTCCATATAAAGCCCATCCTCATAGTTGCCTGCCTTGAGAACCATATCCTTCTTGAACATGACGGTCATGTGGTTAAAGGCGCTTCTCATCCTTTGATAAGCCACAATCTCTGCATGTTGGGTTGGAACACGACGGTAAGAAACAATCTCATCAGGATTATCAATAAACTCTGCAATATGTCCACCTAATAGGTCGAGCTTGTCCTTCTCCATTAGCTGAAGCTGTTTCTCAAAACGATCTGGAACAGCTATATCATCTGTATCCATACGAGCGATGATATCGTACTGACACTGTAAAACACCGTATCGAAGAGCCAGACCCAAACCTTGATTCTGCTCAAGAGGATAGCGTTTCACTGGAATATCAGACTCAGCTTCAAGCTGGTCTAATACCTGATAGAGCTCAGGAGTCAAGGGCCCATCCTCTACGAGAACCAACTCACTCGGTTTCAGGGTCTGATTTTGAATACTATTAATGGCATCTCTCAAAAATGTCGGATTTTCCTTAATATAGACCGACATCAATACGCTGATTTTTTGCTTTTCAAGCACAGTTTTTCTCCAATATATAGATTTCCTTCCACTATTTTATCATAATTTTCAAGACTTTCCTATTTTTATCTTGAAAGCCCAAAACCTTACTTGACATTATAAGGAAAAAACCTTAAAATAAGCTGTTATTAAAATCAGCTAGAAGAGGTATTATATGAAAAAGCAATCACTCTTTTTTGTTCCAGGTATTATCCTGATTGGTGTTTCCTTGCGGACTCCTTTTACTGTTTTACCCATTATATTGGGAGATATTTCGCAAGGGCTAGGAGTAGAAGTTAGTTCGCTTGGTATCTTGACCAGCCTTCCTCTCCTTATGTTTACCCTCTTCTCTCTCTTTTCTACCCGACTGGCTCAGAAAATTGGCTTGGAGCATCTCTTCACCTACAGCCTCTTCTTCTTGACTATCGGTTCTCTGATTCGACTAATCAATCTGCCCCTGCTCTATCTAGGAACCTTGATGGTTGGAGCAAGTATCGCAGTCATCAACGTTCTGCTTCCTAGTCTTATCCAAGCCAATCAGCCAAAGAAAATTGGTTTTCTGACCACCTTATATGTAACTTCTATGGGGGTTGCGACGGCTCTGGCTTCCTATCTAGCTGTGCCCATTACACAAGCCAGTTCTTGGAAAGGACTTATCATCCTCCTCACCCTGCTCTGTCTAGCAACTTTTTTGGTCTGGCTCCCAAATCACCGCTATAATCACAGACTAGCTCCACAAACCAAACAAAAAAACAAAACAAAGGTTATGCGCAATAAACAGGTCTGGGCAGTGATTGTCTTTGCAGGTTTTCAATCCTTGCTCTTTTACACCGCTATGACCTGGTTACCTACCATGGCTATCCATGCAGGTCTATCCAGTCACGAAGCTGGTTTACTAACTTCTATCTTCTCTCTGATTAGCATTCCTTTTTCAATGACTATCCCAAGTCTAACAACCAGCTTGTCTACTCGCAACCGTCAGCTTATGCTCACTCTGGTTTCCCTAGCTGGTGTGGTCGGCATTTCCATGCTCTTTTTCCCAGTCGGTAATTTCTTTTACTGGCTTGCCATCCATCTCCTCATCGGAACCGCAACCAGCGCCCTTTTCCCCTATCTCATGGTCAACTTTTCACTTAAGACAAGTGCCCCTGAAAAGACAGCCCAATTGTCTGGTTTATCTCAAACAGGAGGCTATATCCTAGCAGCCTTTGGACCGACTCTCTTTGGTTACAGTTTTGACCTCTTCCACTCTTGGGTACCAGCTGTAGCGGCACTCTTGCTCGTAGATATTATCATGACTATCTCACTCTTTATGGTGGACCGGGCTGATAAGATACTTTAATTTTCTAAAATCTATCACAACTATAAACAATGCAAAGCTAGGCTCTGTCTGACTTTTTTGAGGTGTTTATAAAAATTTATAATCTAAGATGTCTTAATTCTAGATTAACAGGTTATTTTGTGATAGAATAAAGTTGCGCATGATTAGATTTTTGACTTGTGTGTTCGCAAGTATTAACAAAAATGTTACCAGAGTGTTCAGCTCACTCCAGTAATCCCAAAACTAAGGCAATTAGGTTTCTTCTGGAAAAGTTGCAGTATGTTTTATCTCTGCTGAAGGAAGATTTCTATACTGTCGTTCGCATAAGAGTTTTCATGCGCTTTTTTATTAAGGATAAGATAATGACTAAATTAAATCAGTTAGAAACCAAAACCAAGGATGACTTTGCAAGGCTTCTTGGTTTTAAAAACGCCAGATACATTAACTATTTATTGTATATTATAAAAACTGATAATTTGTACAACTCTTTCACAATACCTAAAAAAAATGGTGGGGAGCGAGTTATACATGCACCTAAAAAGGAGCTAAAATTTCTTCAGAAAAAATTAGCTGATGTTTTATGGGAGTGTGACCTTGAAAGCATAACTCTTCAGAAAAAATTGGCTGCTATCTTATGGGAATGCTATCTTAAATGTTTAAATTTTAATTATATAGAAAATAATTTAGCCAATGTTTTATGGGAGTGTTTTCTGGAAGTTTTGGAATTCAAACCTAAAGAAAAAAATCCTGTTCTGTCTCATGCATTTGAAAAGGGAAAAAGTATTATTACCAACTCTCAGATGCATCGAAACAAGAAATACATTCTGAACATTGACTTGAAAAACTTTTTTGATTCTTTTAATTTTGGAAGAGTAAGAGGCTTCTTTATAAAAGATAGGAATTTTGATGTTTTACCAGAAATTGCTACAGTAATTGCTCAAATTGCATGTTATCAAGATAAACTACCACAAGGAGCCCCTTCTTCTCCCATCATCACAAATTTAATTACTAGAATTTTAGATTATCGGATTGTCAAAATTGCTAAAAAATATCGTTTTACATATTCTAGATATGCTGATGATATGACTTTTTCGACAAATCGTGAATTAAACTCTGATAAATTGAGAGCAAGCAAAGAGTTAGAAAACTTTTTGGCTGAATTAGAGGAGTTAATCGTCTCATCTGGTTTTGAAATCAATCCCCAAAAAACACGATTGAGTAATAACATGCAACGCCAAGAAGTTACTGGGCTAGTTGTTAACAAAAAGATAAATGTGAAAAGAGAATACGTTAAAAATACTCGTGCAATGGCCTTTCAATTATACAAAGATGAAGCTTTTGAAATAGATAAAAAACCAGGGACGCTCAATCAATTAACGGGACGATTTGCTTTTATTTTTCAAATAGATCAATACAACAACTACCTACTTTATAAAAAATCCCTGATACAAAATAATCTAGATTCACAAAAATATTTATTAGGAAGAGATTCATCAAAAAAATCTGAATCGAAATATTATTGGAAGTATATCTTTTATAATAAAGATTTACGAAAAGAATTATTCTATAATGAAAAACATAATACATATAAATTACCTACAGAATTTTACAGTGTCGGTAAAGAAGAAAAGAAAATGTACATGTCTTTATTCAATTCTAGAGAAAAAGAGTACAAAAAATTTTTATTTTATAAATATTTTTTCGGAAACGACAAACCTATAATTGTAACAGAGGGAAAGACTGATCCCCGGTATATTAAAGCGGCTTTAAAAAAATTATATCTAAGTTATCCTGAACTTGTTAAAAAAGTTGGTAATAACTTTATATTTAAAATTGAATTTCTAAATCACACTAATACAATTGAGTATCTTTTTAATGTCCCCGAGGGAGGAAGTGGCTTTTTATTTTGGTATAACTATTTCTCTGACAAAGAGAATTTTCCAATGAGTGATACTGAAAAGGTACTATATTTGAATTATATCGATTATTTTGAAAAGCTAACAAAAAAGAGGGCCAAGAATCCAACGATTTTTTTATTTGACAATGAACCGTCAGGGAATCCACTTTATGATTTTGTGAAACATGCACGTGACTTATCAATTTCAAAAAATAATTTGGATCAAATTAGAGGTACATCATTTAATAGGATTACCAAGAAAAATAATTTGTACATAATGGCAACGCCGTTATTATCCAATAGAAATAATGGGAAGTCCTCTGATATTGAAGATCTATTATTGTCACGTAATTTGCCACCCATTTTAAAAGGGAAAACATTCTCCAAGAATGGTGGTGATAATCATTATGGAAAGGAAATTTTTTCAAAGTATGTTCTAAAGAATTATAAAGAATTCGATTTTACTGAGTTTATCCCTTTGCTAGACGGCATAAGAGATAACATCCTAAATTATTAATCATGATTCTTGCTTATTTTTAAAATATTGACTTCTATCAAATATCAAATTTGTACACGATATCCTCTAAACTTCTAGCCAAAACTAGAAGTTTTTTATATATAAAAATTTTACACATTTCTCTTGACAGGGCTTTCTTTTAGATGTACAATATATGTGTAGAAAAATTATATATAAAAATCTTACACATTAGAAAAGGAGGTTCCCCATGTACTTTCCAACATCCTCTGCCTTGATTGAATTTCTCATCTTGGCTGTACTGGAGCAGGATGATTCTTATGGTTATGAGATTAGCCAAACCATTAAGCTGATCGCTAATATCAAAGAATCTACGCTCTATCCTATCCTAAAAAAATTGGAAGGCAATAGCTTTCTGACAACCTATTCTAGAGAGTTCCAAGGTCGCATGCGCAAATACTACTCCTTGACAAACGGTGGTATAGAGCAGCTCTTGACCCTAAAAGATGAATGGACACTCTATACAGACACCATTAATGGCATCATAGAAGGGAGTATCCGCCATGACAAGAACTGAATACCTGACTCAGCTAGAACTCTATCTCAAGAAACTACCTGAAGCTGACCGCATCGAAGCCATGGACTATTTCAGAGAACTTTTTGACGATGCTGGAGTCGAAGGAGAAGAAGAACTCATCGCTAGCTTGGGAACTCCCAAAGAAGCGGCCCACGAAGTTCTCTCCAATCTCCTCGATAAAAAAATCAATGAAGCACCCGCTCAAAAAAATAACCGACAAATTTTGCATATCGCCTTGTTAGCTCTCCTTGCAGCACCCATCGGTATTCCTCTGGGAATCGCCATTCTCGTGTCCCTGTTCGCAATCTTTGTGGCAGCCTTGACTGTCATTCTAGCTTTCTTTGCGGTTTCCATACTTGGTATCATCGGTGGATTCCTATTTTTAGTTGAAAGTTTCACTGTCTTAGCCCAAGCTAAATCGGCCTTTATCTTGATTTTCGGTTCTGGTTTACTAGCTATCGGTGCTTCTTCACTAGTCTTGCTAGGTATTTCCTATGTAGCTCGTTTCTTCGGTCTACTCATTGTTCGCCTGGTGCAATTTGTTCTCAAAAAAGGAAAGAGAGGTGACCAGCATGCGTAAATGGACAAAAGGATTTCTCATTTTTGGTGTGGTGACTACCATTATCGGCTTTATCCTACTCTTTATAGGTATTCAATCTGACGGGATTAAGAGCCTACTTGCCATGTCCAAGGAGCCTGTCTATGATAGTCGGATGGAAGAGCTAACCTATGGCAAGGAAGTCGAAAACATAGAAATTACTCTCCACCAACACGCGCTCACCATCACCGACTCTTTGGATGATCAAATCCATATTTCTTATCATCCATCTATTTCTGCTAACCAAGATCTTGTCACAAATCAAAACGACAAAACTCTAAGCCTCATTGATAAGAAACTGTCTGAAACTCCATTTCTCTCTTCTGGAATTGGCGGGATTCTCCATATCGCAAGTAGCTACTCTAGTCGTTTTAATAAAGTTATTCTCCAAGTTCCAAAGGGAAGAAGTCTAAAAGGAATCAACGTGTCAGCCAATCTTGGACAAACCAGTATCACTAATGCTAGTCTTGAAAATGCGACCATCAATACCAATAATGGCTATCTCCTCCGAATTGAAGGAAGTCGTATCAAAAACAGTAAACTCACAACACAAAATATTATCAATATCTTTGATACAGACCTTACAGATAGTCAGCTAGAGTCAACAAAACATCACATCCACGCTGAAAATATCCAAGTACATGGTAAGGTGGAATTGGTAGCGAAAACAGACCTAAAACTGCTACTTTCCGAAGAAGAAAAACAAAGAATCAACTTAGATCTTTCAACAAAACATGGTTCTATTCTTCATTTTGTGAGAGAAGGAAGACATTCATTTAACAACAAAGAAAACAAAGATGAACGATTAAGCAATCCTTATAAAATAGAAAAAGCAGATGCAAACGATCAACTCATGGCAAGAGCAGAACAGGATATCTATCTACTTAAATCAGAGGAACACGAGTCTGCTTCTAGAAATCGTTGACAAAAGCGCTTACATCTGCTACTATGAAAGCATATTTATCTAACTAAAAAGGAGGTCCTACCATGAAACAAGAATGGTTTGAAAGTAATGATTTTGTAAAAACAACAAGCAAGAACAAGCCTGATGAACAACCCAAAAATCTTGCAGACAAGGCTGAAGAAACGATAGCCGATCTCGATACACCAATTGAAAAAAATACTCAAGTAGAGGAGGAAGTCTCTCAAGCTGAAGTCGAACTGGAGAGCCAGCAAGAAGAGAAAATTGAAACGCCTGAAGACAGTGAATCGAGAACAGAAATAGAAGAAAAGAAAGCATTAGATTCTACTGAAGAAGAGCAAGACCTTTCTAAAGAAACAGAAAAAGTCACTATAGCTGAAGAGAGTCAAGAAGCACTTCCTCAGCAAAAACCAACCACGAAAGAGCCCCTTCTTATCAGTCAATCCTTAGAAAGTCCCTATATCCCCGACCAAGCTCCAAAATCTACGGATAGATGGAAAGAGCATGCGCTTGATTTTTGGTCTTGGCTAGTGGAAGCGATCAAATTTCCTACAAGCAAGCTTGAAACAAGTAGCACACACAGTTACACAGCCTTTCTCTTGCTCATTCTGTTTTCTGCATCTTCCTTTTTCTTTAGTATCTACCACATCAAACATGCTTACTATGGACATATAGCAACTATGCATAATCACTTCCCTGAACAATTTGCTTCATTAAATCTCTTTTCGATTATCTCTATACTAGTAGCAACAACACTCTTCTTCTTTTCATTCCTCTTGGGTAGTTTCGTCGTGAGACGATTTATCTACCAAGAAAAGGACTGGACGCTAGAAAAGGTTCTCCAACAGTATAGTCAACTCTTGGCAATTCCAATCTTCCTCACTGCAATTGCTAGTTTCTTTGCCTTCTTTGATAGCCTACGATTTACAGCTCTCTTGAGTGTGATTAGCATTGGAATCATTCTGCTCGCTAGTCTCCATATCATTACAAGGCCAAGTCAAGCAAGTGAAACCGACTCCTTCTATCAATTATTCTTGTCTGTCCTTGTGAACGGAGTTATTATCCTCCTCTTCTTTGTAGCTGAAGTGGCACTGATTGGGGATTATCTTCGTATCTTGGCCTTTCTTTAAGATTCAATCCTGTCTTTCATGACAGGATTTTTTATATATCAAAAAGCAAGTCAATTGACCTGCTTCTGCTTTACTTTTCTTGTGCTAATGTTTTAAAATCTTTGTCTAAGATGGGTTGTACTTCTAGAGTTCAGTAGTATCATAATATTTCTATGAAGTTCGTTATTCAAAATATTATGGAAACTAGGAGTCTCAATTTGATAAGAATCCGCATCAATACCATATCTTTTTAGTATATCTTCTATAGCAAACAAAGACAGTCCTTGGTGGTTATTGTTATCAAATTGTAGACTATCTAAATGTTCTAATTTCGGGAAATAGTAAGAAATGATTGTCTTTACACAAGCCATTCCACAATCCAGCAAAGTTGCTTGTTTATAGTGACTAACCATTATTTTCTCCTTTTTCAACACTTATCTTACTATAACCATCAACTTCAATGACGCTATTCGAAGTTTGATTTGTCGTAGGAACCCTTAAAACTTCTCCTGTATTATTTGTATGCAAAGTATAGATTCCATCAAAATCTTTAGGAACTGTAATAGATACATCGCCAACAAGAGTATCTATAAATATTTTTTCGAAAGTTGCATTTTTCCCCAAAGAAATGGTTACATATAACTTGTCTTTCCCTTGTGAACTCAAAGCCAAATTAAAGCCATGTTGTGAAAATGGAATATATAGACTATCTGAACTCATTTTAACGTTTTTAGTTATGTTATTCACTGATTCTTCGGAAACTTTTCCTTCTATTTGAACACTTGTTTCATCTGATTCACTCTTGACAACTTTAACATCAATTGCTTGCTTTGAACCATAAAACTCTAACGTTTTAATACTTTTAGAAGAAAGAGCCCACGATTGTTTTACACTGATTGTCGTCTCTCCTCGTTTTAAGGTTAATAAAATTCCAGCCACTACAACTAGTAACAACAGCCCAATTACAATTCCTATTTTTTTCATCATTAGTACTCCTACTTAAATTCTTTTTTACTGAATACAACAAACGCAAGTACAATCACTGCTATACTTACCACTATAGGATAGCATACGTTTGTAAGGGTAAATTGACTTACCTCAGGGGAAGTTTTCAAATTTAAAGTCATTAGTAAATAGTCTCTCACACTCTCACCAGAGTTTGGAAGGACATAAACCAATAGGTTATCAAACAGTAAAATATAGAGTATATAAATCATACATGATTCATAAACCTTATCAAATATTTGAAAAATCAATAACGAGATACTGATAATAACCAAATAGTATGGTAATTGGTGTAAAAATGTTGAAACAATCAACACCAAGTCTCCCTCCAAATAGACAAGAGCTGTTAAACCATAAAAAATAGTTACATATAGGAAAGACAAACAAAAGGCTCCCAAAGTTTTATATAAAAATAACTTCCATCGTTGGTTTTCTTTTGTGAGTAGAATATTAATCGTACGAAAACTATAATCTTCCCCCCAGAAAAATAAATTAGTAGAGATGAAAAGCAAAGGAATAAAACCACTTACATTTGAAATCAATACTCGAAATTCTGGTTCATCTCCATTCGATGACTTAAAAAATAAGGAGAATAACAAAATCAATAATCCTATCAACAAACTAGGAAGCACTCCTCTTTTTTCCCAGTAAAATTTATACATATCTGCTTTAAGAGAACTCATGATTCTCCTCCTTTCTTAAATCATCAGATAATATTACTCAAATAGTAGTCCTCAAAGCGTTCCTTCTTAATATATATATCCTGTATCACTAGATTTGAAGCAACACTATATTCCAAGATAACCATTAATTTTTCCTTTTCTGGCACAACCAGATAGTCCTCCTGCTCAAAATGATCAACGCCCTCTGATTCTAAAAACATTTTTAGAATCAGATTAGCACTCGTCTTAAGAAAGAGCTTTTCTGACAAATCATTTGCTAGCTCTTTTGAACTCATCACATTTAGAATCTTTCCTTTTTTCATGATGATATACTTATCTGTTATAAACTCCAACTCTGATAGGATATGGCTTGAAATTAAAAAGGTAACTCCCAACTGATCCCTTAAATTCAAAATCATTTTTCTTAAATCTGAAATCCCTTGAGGATCTAAACCATTCACTGGTTCATCTAAGATAATAAGCTCTGGATTATCCAAAAGAGCAATTGCTATCGATAATCTTTGCTTCATTCCAAGAGAATAATTTTTTACTTTTCTGTCCCATGATGTTTGGGGTAGGCGAACCAATTCCAACATTTTTATGATATCTGTCTTTAAACCAAATCTTGTTTTATAATATTGCAGGTGTTGACGCCCAGTCAAGTTTGGATAAAGGGCAGGTGATTCGATAATACTGCCAATCTTATGCTGAGAAACACTCTTGATTTCTCCCTTATCAGATTGAATTAGTCCTAGGAGAATTCTCATTAATGTTGTCTTTCCAGCACCATTCTCTCCGATAAGACCACATATTTCCCCTTGCTCAATATCAAAGGAAATATTATGTAGAACCTGTTCTTTCCCATATGTTTTATCGATATTTTTAAGACTTAAAATCACACGATTCATAGTTTCTCTCCGTTCATTATATCCTTTGCTTTCATGAATTATCCTCCACCTCTGAAATCCCAAAATTCTTCACATCCGTTACTTCCTCAGGCAGAATTAAAACTCGCTCTTCGCCTGCATCTAAAATAGCTAGGCGAAAGATTTCGTTATTTAATGCTATCTCTACCAACTTTTGCGAAGTCGTGTTATTTCGAACTATCAGACTGTGGCGAGTTTGTGTAAACGTCTCTAGTAAGATACTAAGATTCCCCATCTCTTCCCTCCTAACCCAAATAACTCTCTTGACTTTTCATTGCATCTCTAGTTTAACGCTTTCAAAAACAAAAAAACATGACAAAAATGTCATGTTAGCTCTCCATTTCCTCAAAAGTTTTTATATCTTTTTCTTTTTCTCCCAATATACGCGCTTCTAATACTGAGTCCCCAAATGCTTGAGCACAAATAATAGCTCTATCGTATAAGCGGATGGCTTTTTCCTTATCCCGTTTATGAAATAAGGTACACATAGCTTCAAGCATATCAACAATTGGCTTGTTTTGAAAATCCTGCGATAAAATCATCAGCGTGTTCATCGCCTTAACATAAGGCTCAAAAGTGGAGTAAGATTTTTCCATCCATTGAACAGCTAAAGAATCAAGCACTGTTCTCTTTAACATATAAGCTGTCTCTAAATCTGATGAATTTGTTTCTCTTATAAGTTTTTTAGAAAGCATCCAAAATAGTTCATGATTATACCCAATCGGTCTTGCTAAACACGAAACAAAGTACAATTTTATCAGAAGCAAATCATTCACCGAATAGTTTTTCCTTATCTTTACTTGTTCAAAATATTCATCAAGCAAAGCATCGCCAAAACCTGCATCTTCACTTACAAAGACATCAAAACTAGCTTGTAAGGCACTAACTGCAATCTGCTCATCCTCAGGTAGACTGTCATAATAGTGTTCGTAAACTCTTTCAAACAACTCTTCCTTAACTTGGATTCTATCATCATCTCCATAAGTTTGAAACTTAATGAGTTTATCCTTTAATATCAAGTACTCGGAGGGTAAAATCATATGATCCATATCTACTATATGTGAAATTGAACAGCCTAGTTTATAAGCTATATACTCTACCTTGGATAAACTCGGGGAAGACTGGCCTGATTCAATCCGTGCTAATTGGCGCACCGTTATCTCGGTTTCATCATCACAAAGAGTTTCACGAGTGATATGTTTCATCTCTCGCAACATTCGGATTCTTTTACCTACTTCTATTTTTATATCCATTTGTTTACTCTCCTGATAACTATTTCCATATAAAAAATAAATTTCCTGTATATATTTTACTATTTTCTATGGAGATAAGCAATATTTGAAATATATATAACTATCTTTGCGTTATATCATAAATTTCAGTTTAACTATTACTACACCTAGGCTTCCCAATCTTCCTCACTGCTATTGCTAGTTTCTTTGCCTTCTTTGATAGCCTACGATTGACAGCCCTCTTGTGTGTGATTAGCATTGGAATCATTCTGCTTGCTAGTCTCCATATCATTACAAGACCAAGTCAAGCAAGTGAAACCGACTCCTTCTATCAATTATTCTTATCTGTCCTTGTGAACGGAGTCATTATCCTCCTCTTCTTTGTAGCTGAAGTGGCACTGATTGGAGATTATCTTCGTATCTTGGCCTTTCTTTAAACTTTAATCCTGTCTTTCACGGCAGGATTTTTTATATATCAAAAAGCAAGTCGATTGACCTGCTTCTGTTTTACTCTTCTTGTGCTAATGCTTTAAAATCTTTGTCTAAGATGGATTGGATTTCTAATTGATTGGCGTCTAGTTGATGGTAAGATGCTGATGGTAGTATCTCAAGGAATTTTGTATAGCCCAAGCGGGCAATGGCTTCATAGTCTTCTGGTTTAGAGCCATCTCCTGTGATTTGAACCAAGTCAATTTCCCATTGGACTTCCTTATCCACCAATTGCTCAATATAGGCTGCAGGAACAAATGGTTCTCTCGGCAACACCGTCTTGACTCCTTGAGCTAGATGGTAAACGCCATGCACTTTCCCTTCTCCATATTGATAGAAGGAAACTCTTGCAAAGTAGGCATCTGTCTCTTGAACCGCACGCACACGCGCTTCAAACTGAGCTAAGCCGTCTTCCTCTAAAAAGCTTTCCAAGTCCTCATGACTAAAGAAAACAGGGTTAAAAATTCCTTGGCAAATCGTAAAGCGGGCTGCAGTGTCTGCCAGATAGGCTTGAATACCTGCTTGAAAATAAGCTTCAAAGTCAAAACCATCGAGCCCTTCAATCTCAGTTCCTGTGTAAGCAAGCAGGGCATCTAAAAATGATTTGATAATCTCCCAGTCTGTCTTTGTGAGTAGGTCAGGAAGATCGACACGATAAGCCTTTTGACCATCAGCATAACTGACCTTAAAAAGAAATTGTGATTGCCCTACTATCGCACATTCGATATACTCGAGACGGTTAAGAGGCTGACGGAGATAGACTGCATCATAGCTATGTGACTCCAAGCCATCTACCAAGGCCAAGATGGACTTGGCAGTCAAAATCTCCTGTTCTCCTAAAATGCTCTGTTTATTTGGAATAAAAAATGTTTTCGTCATAACTGGACTCCTTTTGAAATCGTTTACATATAGTATACTCTATTTTTCTGAAAGATACAGAAACAAACTTTAGATTTTTTAGTAAAAAGCATAGAAAAACAGCCCCTAAGGACTGTTTAATCTTATACAGTAGCTGCTTGATCCAAGCTTTCACCGATAGCGGCTAAGCGCTCGATCACTTCAGCTTGTGTCAATTCATTTTCTGAAACATAGCGGTTACGTGGGTGAACACGGCACTCGTGTGAGCATCCACGAAGGTACTTGTCTTCATTTTCTTCTGATGTCAAGATACGACGGTTACAGAATGGATTTCCACAGTTGACATAGCGTTCACATGGTGTTCCATCAAACCAGTCTTTCCCTACGATGGTTGGGTTGACATGGTTGACATCAACGGCGATACGCTCGTCAAAGACGTACATTTTCCCATCCCAAAGCTCGCCTTGGACTTCTGGGTCTTTACCGTAAGTTGCGATTCCTCCGTGCAATTGGCCAACATCTTTGTAGCCTTCACGGACCATCCAGCCTGAGAATTTCTCACAGCGAACGCCACCTGTACAGTAAACGACAACACGCTTGTCCATGAATTTTTCCTTGTTGTCACGGACCCATTGTGGCAACTCACGGAAGTTGCGGATATCTGGACGGATAGCTCCACGGAAGTGTCCTAGGTCGTACTCATAGTCGTTACGTGTGTCAAGGACAACTGTATCTTCGTCAAGAAGAGCTTCTTTGAACTCTTTTGGAGACAAGTAAGCACCTGTTGTTTCAAGTGGGTTGATGTCGTTGTCAAAGTCGTTGTCTTCCAAACCAAGGTGGACAATCTCTTTCTTGTAGCGAACAAACATCTTCTTGAAGGCTTGTTCACTTTCTTCGTCAATCTTGAACCAGAGGTCTTCCATGCCTGGGAGGCTGTGAACGTAGTCCATGTATTTTTGAGTTGTTTCGTAGTCACCTGAAACGGTTCCGTTAATTCCCTCGTCAGCGACTAGGATACGGCCTTTAAGGCCGATTGATTTACAGAAAGCCAAGTGGTCTGCAGCAAATTGCTCTGCATTTTCAATTGGAGTATAAAGGTAGTAAAGTAAGACACGAATATCTTTTGCCATAAGATTTGTTCTCTTTTCTATTCTTAAATTTTCAGAATTTTTCATCTAACTATACTAGTATACCTGCTTAAGAAAACGAATGCAATTTATTTGACTGGAAATTTTAGAAGGTGTCCTGTCTCTGCACTTCATCAGTAACCATAGCGAATAGCAGATAATTCTCTCAACTTTTTTATCTGCTCGGATTGACCTTCTGACAAAGTCAGCTTATTGTCAATCAACACACGTGAGATGTCAACATTCATTTGACTCAATATAAATGGAGTAGAAGTCCCATCGTCCTTTAATCGGTTTTTATAAATCACTAACTGATTTTTCAAGGGAGCAAGTTGAGGCGTAGCCTTTATATCTTTCAATAGATAATCAATGATTGTCATGGCTTCACAACGTCTTTCACTTCCTCCAGCAAACCATTTTAATGGTGTCATACTCATTTTCCTCCTGAAATATTTGAAAATCTATAATTCCTAACTCTCATGCTAATATTTTATCCAAACACCCTATGTAAAAAAGTCAGCAAAAATGGCAAGGTCGCCACAATATTATTGATCACATGCACCGCATAGGAAGGATAAATGCTCTTGGTATAGCGGGTCAAACTAGCAAAGATGATGCCAGATGTTGCAAAGACGAAGATATCTAACAAACTAGGCAGGCTTGAAAAATGAGGAAGAGCAAATAAAATTGACGGAAGAAGCAAATCAAGGCCAAATCTCGAATGCTTAAAAAAGGCGTGTTGCAGTAATCCTCTATAGATTAGCTCTTCCATAAGTGGAGTCAGAAAGAACAAAGTTATATAGATATCTAGCTCAGCAAAGTTGGTCCCACTATAACCGATCAATACAGCCCAACCTTCAGCAGTTGACTGAACATGTTTAGCTGTCTGAACGTTAAAAGAGATCTGGAGCACTACCACTAATACTGTCAAAATCGAATACCAAATCCATTTTTTTCTCGGAATGCGAAAAAGATAGCCGTACCCTGTCTTAACCAGAATCCAAATCATGACTCCGCTAAATAGCAAACTCAAGATATTTTGAATCCAGACGAAATTGCCAATCTGGGAAGAAAATTGCCAATAATTTTGAACAATAAGCGTCAGCTTAGCAAGTCCAAATACGAAAAACAGGTAAGAGAAGACTGCACTTATTTTGAATAGAAGTTGATACTTTTTCATATGAACTATTCCTCATTTTTTATATTCTAGCCTATATTCCACATAAGTGAAAACCAACTCCCATATAACTAAGGTCACGATAACCACGCGGGCAATATTCACTTACTGAAAAAGAATCTGTATTTTTTAATAGAGAAGGGAAATTACCTAATGAACTTCCCTGACTAGCATATTTTTAATTTTTGTCTTGTTGCAACCTTTACACTGTTAGTATAGCACTGTTTTTTTATTCTTTCATCAAAATATTTAATTGGCATCAAAACATCTTGAATTGTTAAAAAATTTAAAAAGCAAGCATGGAAAACATACTTGCTCTGGGGGAACTGGACAATGTGAAAATACAAAATAGAAAACTACTCACCCTCACTTCCGTATGTTCTCATATATTCTCATGATCGCAACAAGGATAGCAGCTGTCCCACTTGCCAAAGCGATAAGGGTAATGATAATGTTGAGGATTTCAGGCGTACTCCCTATTCTGTTGATAAGACGGAGTAGGGATATAACTGTCAACTGAATCAAGAGTATTGATTCTACTCTTACCATTGAAGTAAGTCTGTTTTCAACTGCATATAAAAAGGCTGGTAGCATAACACAGGCTATAGCAATCACAAACAGGTTGCCCCCTGTTTCTTCTCCCTTGTTCACCACGGAAATCATGAGAAGATTCGATGCTATGATCAACGTAGAGCAGATGATAAAAAAGGATTTCTTATTCATTTATGATACCTCGCATACTATGGTAAAAATCAAACTGGATAAAGACAAAACTTTAACTGGTGAGTCACCCATCCTCACCTATACTTCTATCTCTAAGACTTGTTTAAATATAAAATTAGAACTTGTGGTTTTTAGAATGATATTTGGATATTTTGTCAAAATACTATTAACATTAGACAAACCAACTCCTCTATTCTGCCCTTTAGATGACATTCCTCTCTCAAATATTTTTGTAACATCAATCTCTCCATCTCGAGTAGGATTTTGGATAATCAAAACTTGCTTATTACTTCTACTATCTTCAAAAAAACAAACACTTAGAGGTTCCTCGACAGTGGTGCTTACAGCAGCCTCTATCGCATTGTCTAGCAATATAGAAACAACTGTCAAAAAATCAATTTCCTCAATCTTTTTGATAGCAATTGGTTTTTCTATTTCTAAAGAAACTGGCACTAGTAAACTCTGAGCCTCGGATAATTTTGAGATTAATAGACTCTTTAACGATAAATCCTCTATATTTCTCAATCTCACTACATCAAATTTTGTATCTTGTAAACTTTTTCCCGATTCTTTCAGGACTCTATCATAAATTTGAGCAACCAAATTAATATCTTTTCGGTCTATTCCTATCTTCAAACTTGTTAAGATATTTGCATAATCATGCCTAAAACTTCTAACCTCTTGATAAAGCCCTTCTACTTGTTTACTATAGCTAGTAAGATTTTGAAGTTGAATCTCTTTTTGTAGTACTAAATCTTTTTGCAATTCCTCACGTACATTTCTGTCCAATATATTGACAAAATAGATAAATAAAAAGAAATAGATTGCAGTTATAGCTCCTTGATAGTGATTTATAGATAAATTCAGACTGTTTTTAATGTAACCAATAAAAGGAACCAAGATAAAATAACCCAACATTACAGTATTAGCAATCCTTATTATTCTATCTAGATTTTTATCCAACACTTTACTTCTTAAATAGCTAAAATCATACTGAAAAACTTTTATTATAAGCAAAGATAGAAGACCTGCTAAAATTGAGAAAATTGTAGCATCGTAATAAGCATATATGTCTGTTAAACTAGCAAAATTAGGAATAATAAAATCAACAAAAAAATCATAGATAATCGACCAAAATGTGATAGGAAACAGAGCATAAAAAAGTGGCGATGTTATACTATATTTATGTTTATCCAAGAAAAATGTGTAGGTAATAAAAAAGATGGGATAATCTAATACTGTAATAACAACAGGAATATATAACATTTTAATCAAGATTATAAGTAAAAACTCTAATAAAAAATAGAAAAGCAGTAAACCTAAAAATCTCTTTATAGTCAATTGACAGCCATAAATTTTTGCATGAAGAAATAAAAGTATGTAAAAATTCAAAGATACTAATACAAAAGACATTTACTACTCCTTACTATCATGTAAATCTTTAACTATGGTCAGCAATGCCCTCATTTTTAACCTAGATACTAGGCAACTTGCACCATTCTTCAAATAGACTAGTTTTTCTTCCTTATCTATTGAGGAAATATTATAAGGATTCACAATAAAAGAACGATGACACTGAATCAATCTTGGTTCTTGCTTCAATATATCAGAAATTTTACCGTAAAACTCTATTCTTTCTCTCATAGAATAAAGAACTAGCTTATGAGGAATCATTGACGTTTCTATATAAAGCAAATCCGAAAACGGAACCTGAACGAGTGCTTTAGAATTTGTAAACACAAAAGAATCTTCAGCCATTAGTTGATGTTTATTCTTGTGAACATAAGCGATTGCCTTTTCCACACGTTCCCTAAAAGCACTTTCAGGTAATTCCTTATCAATAAAATCTAAAGCTGATACTTGATATTGAAAACTAACAGGCATAAATTCTGAATGAGTTGTTACAAAAACAATGACTGCATTTGGATCTCTATCTCTGATTTCCAAAGCAATATCTAACCCTTTTCTAACATCGTTTTTAATTTCAATATCCAAAAAGAAAAGTTGATGACCTCCACGTTCCATCATATCTTCTAGCAATTGATTCGGTTTGCCATAAACACCACAGTGCTTTACTTCCCAACAATTCTTCTCTAGAATATCATACACCAGATTTTCCATCCTAGTCTGCTGTATAAAATCATCCTCTAATATAAAGATATTCATTTCTCGTCTCCTTTAGTATTTAACCATCTTTCTTTTACAGTTTTAAAATATCTTCTAGAGCAGATAATATCTGATACTCTTTTATCCATAAATAAAATGGTCTTCGTTTCATACTTCAATCCTATTACTTTGGATAAGTTAACAAGAAACTTTCTATGACACCTGAACAATTTACCCAGACTCATTTCCTCAACTCTAGCTAGGCTCATATACTTCTCAAATACTCCATCAGCTGTAATAAAAATAACAGCATGTGCCTTCGTCGGATGTGTTGTCACATAGTAAACCTTAGAATGAAGCACTTTAACAACTGCTCCATCTTGGTTTAAAATATATTCTTGCATATTTTTCCTCCTTACTCCCCTATATCATATCAAAACTAATATCCTATGATGGAAAAAATCTTAAAAGGTATCTAAGTTATCATCAATGGTTATTTTCAACATTCCATGCTAAAATTTATACAATCTAAGATTTCGGTATCTTCTATCGAATGTCTTTGATATAGCAAGAGGGGAAATATGGATACAATTCAAATTCTACATTTTTCATTATTAGAATACATCATCGCACATAATATCAATTCTTATATTAAAGAAAACATATCAACAAAAACTAGAATTATAGACTCTAGGCATATCATCTATTCCTATAACACTACTACCTATTTTATCATAAAATCAATGTTTTTATCTTCAAATACAATGTATTCTTATATAGAAGATATACGACTCCGTTCTGAATTTGCCAATATTATCATCATAGGAAGTTACATTGATTATGATAAACTTTTCCGTAGTCATTACAAAATATTCGGTGTCATTGATACAGCTAGAAATCATTCTTTACAATCTATACGACAAGAAATTCACTCATATTTAGATGGTATTTATAACAACCTAAAATAAATTAGGCTCGATAGTCTTTATACATTTCCTCAACATACATGGCTTCAAAAACTTCCAAAAAAATCACTACCTCCCCTAGAGAACTAAGGAAGGCAGTGATCACATTTTTAGGAATTAGGAATGAATACACGAAATCAATTGATCTTATGATTTTTTGTTTTTCAAGAATTCATCGTATTGTTTTTGCATTTCGTTCAATACTTTATCGTAGGCACCTTCAGATTTCAATTTTTCCATCAATTCTGGAATAGCTTTGTCTGGGTCTACAGTACCAGTGTTGATAGCTGTATCGAATTGTTGCATTGTGTTAGAGATTGCTGAGATTTCAGATTTCACATTGTCAGTGTTAAAGATGAATCCAAGCGCTGGAGATTCTTTAGCTTCAGCCAATTGTTTCTTAGAGTCTGCGATTTGTTGGTCTGTAACGTTTTCGTTGATGTAAAGGATCCAGTTGTTACCAGTGTTCCATCCACCCATGTGAGTGTTTCCTTTGTAGCCATCAAGGACTTTAACACGGTTTTCTTTACCTGCAAGTTTTTCCCAGTTCTTGCCTTCTGGACCGTAAACAAGACCGTTCAAGAGTTCTGCGTTAGTGTTCAAGAGATTCAACACTTCCATTGATTTTTCTTTGTTCTTAGAGTTGTTTGAGATGACAAAGTTAGCAACTTGTGTTGTTTGGTTTTTCTTGATGAAGTTAGTGATTGGTTTGATTTGGATATCTTTATTCGCAACACGTGAAAGCAAGCTGTTACCGTAGTCAGCTGGTCCTACTGTTTCTTCACGAACGAACCAAGTATCTTGTTGAAGGTCAAATGAAGTATCGCTTGTTGCTACGTCTTTTGGAATGTAGCCAGCTTCATAGAATTTGTGAAGAGTCTTCAAGTGTTCTTTAAAACGAGGTACTTCATAACGGTTTACGATCTTAGTAGTGTCTCCTTCAAGGTCGATAACGAATGGAAGTCCGTTTGGAACTGGATAGTCGAAGTTATCAGATGGAATGAAGTTCTTAGTAACTGCAAATGGCACTACATCTGGAGCTTTTTCTTTGATTTGTTTCAAGACTGGTTCAAGTGTTTCGTATGAAGTGACACCTGAAATATCGATACCGTATTTAGCAAGAAGAGTTCCGTTGAAGGCGAAGTTTTGAGATGATGCAACGTTGGCTGCAACTGGAACTGCGTAAATTTTACCGTTAATGCTGTTACCTTTGATGTAAGCTGGGTCAAGTGCTTTATAAAGCTCTGCCCCCTCTTTCTTATACAAATCAGTCAAGTCAGCATAGGCACCTTTTTGAGCATTTACAACATAGTTAGATGCAAAGGCTATATCATAGTTTTCACCAGATGATGTGATAACTGACATTTTCTTATCATAGTCACCCCATCCAAGATATTGGATATCCAATTTGGCACCAACTTTTTCTCCGATGATTTTGTTAGCATTTTCTAGCAATTCATCCAAGTTATCTGGTTTGTCCCCGATTTGGTACATTTTGATAACAGTCTTATCACCTGAAGCTGAGTCAGTAGCTTTTTTGTTACCTGAAAGGTTTCCACAAGCAGCGAGACCAGCAGCCAAAGCGACTACGCTAGCAGATGCAAAAGCATATTTTTTCCAGTTTTTCATGACAAAACTCCTTTTTTTATTTTTAAACTTATAAACAATGTAATGATCTTAACTTCACACAAGGGAAGTTTGAAATGAGAAATGTTTTTTCTCGACAAGCACTATTCTTTCACACCACCGATAGTCAAACCTTTTACAAAGTAGCGTTGGAAGAATGGATATAAAATCGCGATTGGAAGGGTTGCGACCACAACCATGGCCATACGTCCTGTTTCTTTCGGCAGAGCAACTCCCAGTTGACCAGATAGACCGACTGCTTTGGCGATGTAGTCCATATTTTGTTGGATTTGCATGAGCAAATATTGCAATGGATACAAGTTGTCACTCTTGATATAAAGAAGAGCGTTGAACCAGTCATTCCAGAAACCAAGAGCTGTTAAGAGCGTGATGGTTGCGATACCTGGTAGTGACAATGGTAAACAGATTTGGAAGAAGATTCGGGCTTCACTGGCACCATCGATACGAGCGGATTCAAGAATGGCTTCTGGAATGGTCTTCTTGAAGAAGGAACGCATCAAAATGATATTAAATGGAGAGAGAAGCATTGGAACAATCAAGGCCCAAACGGTATCACCAAGTTGAAGCAAACGAGTGACCACGATATAGCCTGGTACCAAACCAGCGTTGAACAACATACTAAGAAGGGCAAAGATTGTAAAGAATCTGCGATACTTAAAGGTTGTCCGTGAGATGGCATAAGCATAGGTTGTTGTGATAAAAACGTTTGTGATAGTCCCCACTACTGTTACAAAGACTGAGATGAAGAGGGCTTGGAGAATTTTATCCTTAAATTGTGCCAAGAACTCAAAACCGTCTAAGCCAAATTGGGATGGGAAGAAGCTATATCCATTTTGGAGGATACTCTTTTCATCTGTCACCGAAATAACGATAACGAAGACAAAGGGTAGAATACAAGAGAGGGCGATCAAACCCGAAATGATACTGAAGAAGATATCTGCTTTCTTACTGAAGGAGTGAATGCCGACATTATCAATTTTTTCTTTTTTAATTTTCTTTTCTGCCATATTCTCCTCCTTTCTAGAACAAGGCTGAGTTTGGATCAACTCGTCTTGCAAGTAAGTTTGATAGGATAACCAAAAGCAAACCGACTACTGATTGATAGAGACCTGCCGCTGAAGCCATGCCGATATCCGCAGTCTGAGTCAAACCGTTATAAACATAAACGTCCAAGACGTTGGTTACGTTGTAAAGCTGACCAGCATTGTGTGGGATTTGGTAGAAGAGACCGAAGTCTGCACGGAAGATATTTCCGACTGCAAGGATGGTCAATACGGTTACCAATGGTGTCAACTGCGGAATGGTTACATTGCGAATTCGTTGCCATTTGCTGGCCCCGTCCACTGTTGCTGCTTCGTAGTAGGTTGGATCAATTCCCATGATTGTCGCATAGTACATGACACTACTATATCCAAATCCTTTCCAGATACCTAGGAAAAGCAGGAGATATGGCCAGATACCCAAGTCAGCGTAGAAATTGATTTCCTTCATTCCGATAGATTCTAGGAAATGGTTGAACACTCCTTTATCGATGTTTAGGAAGGCATCTGTAAAGAAACTGATGATAACCCAAGACAAGAAGTAAGGGAACAACATAGAAGTTTGGAAGATCTTAACCATTCTCTTAGAACGGAGTTCACTGAGGATGATGGCAATCCCTACAGATACAATCAAACCAATAAAGATAAAGCCGAGATTGTAGAGGACAGTATTTCGTGTGATAATAAAGGCGTCTTTTGAACTAAACAAGAATCTAAAATTATCGAGTCCGACCCATTTACTATTCATGATACTATCTATGAAACCATTACTGGTCATGTGGTAGTCTTTGAAGGCAACCACGTTCCCAAATACTGGAATGTAGAAGAATAGAATCAACCAGAGTGCCCCTGGTAAAACCATCAAGAGAAAGATCCAGTTGTCTCTCAAGGTTTTTGAAAACTTATTCATAATTTCCTCCCTTTTTTATTTTGATATCCATCTAAAAATTCCTTTTTAGACGTTTGATAACGATTACATTATTAGTATACTCCTATTTACAGGTTAGGTTAAGCTACTAATCATAGAAAAAACTCCACAAATTATTTTATGTGGAGTACTTTTTTAAGAAAGGGATGTTTCACGAGAAACACTCTGAGTAAGGCACAGTGTTCTTGTTTTTATACTCAATGAAAATCAAAGAGCAAACTAGGAAGCTAGCCGCAGGCTGCTCAAAACACTGTTTTGAGGTTGCAGATAAGACTGACGAAGTCAGTAACATATATACGGCAAGGCGAAGCTGACGTGGTTTGAAGAGATTTTCGAAGAGTATTAAGTCGTGTAAATCGTTGAAGCTGTCGCAATGGTATGCCACTGATTGGCTGTTGTGGCTGCGAAGCCCTTATCTGCGTAAAAGTCGTTAAATGGCAGGATTTCTACTTCTAGCTCGTCGATGCGGTCCAGCTGACCAGCCAGATAAGCCTCGATGCGACTTTCTGCTCGCTTGATGCGTTGCAAGAGTCCGCCCATACGGATATCAACTGTATCCAAGCCAAAGACCTTGTTTTCCTTCAACCATTGGTGGCTAAAGAGGGCATGGAAGTGTTCAATTTGGCTTCTGAGTTCTGGTAATTCTTGTCTAGCAATTTCTTGCAAGCTTTCTTTATTACCTTCTTGGTAGGACTGACGAATACGTCGTCCCACATCGACTTTGCTACTTAAAATCTGGTTCAACTGGGCCTGAGTTTCAAAGAGATAAGCATAGTTTCCTGCTTTTTCTTTAATTTCAGCAAGAATCTCAGCTGCCTGAGCGAAGTGCGGTTTGTCCTGTTCAGGTGTCATGTGCCTGTCAAGAATCGGACAGAGAACATCCTGATAAAAGACATAGCGGTTGGGATTGATACTACTGAGATTATCTTGCAGGTCTGGTAAGAGGTTGGCTAGGTCGATCTGCATGAAATCCTCAACGGATAGACCTGTATTGGTCTTGAAGTGAGCAGATAAACGGTTCAGATCATTGCGGTAACTGAGTTCTGCCCAGATTTGCAGGCTTGGTAGGATAGAGAATTGGGCAGTTTCCCCACCATTGTCCCCCCAACCCGTCACGATGACTTCTTTGATGTCATTAGCACGACAGGCCTTATTGGCTTCAAGAGCGATGAGACGGCTGAAATGGTTATTGGGTGTGAAACCAATCCACTTCCAAGCTCCCCCTGCAAAGGCAAGGTCATGGCTAATCTTGTGATGGTTGCGGAAGTTGCGATTGTATTTTTCCTCGCTATCCTGATAATAGTCCCAGTAAACCAAGGTTACACGGTTTTTGAGACTGTCTAGGTAGATACGAGTTTCTTCTGGAATTTCCACATCACGGTCGTACTGGCCATCTGCTGACATAAGTTTAAAGAACATATCGCTCCACATCTGGCAGTGGAAACCATACTTGTCTGCAATATCCAGCACGCGCTCCAAGTGTTGGCACATGAGGAGACTACGGTCCACAACACCGTTCAATATCAAGTAACGTCCCAAGCCAACCAAGTGGGCTTCGTCCATTCCGATATTGACCTTGCGAGTCTTTAGTTTAGACAAAGTGGCAAACATACCATCAATCAGGTCATACACCTTTTCTTCGCCGATAAGGAGAATATCCTCCACATCACGGAGTTCCTGCACTTCTTTGACACCCCATTTAACAAAGGCTGATAAGTGGGCCAAGGTCTGGATGCAGGGCACAAAGGTCATGTCAAACTGCTGAGCATAGGCTTCGATTTCCTGCAATTCCTCAGCCGAATAGGCGCCACGGAAATAGCCAAAATAAGGTTGCCCCTCAATCTGGTAGGTGTCTTCCATGTAGAGTTCAAAAGTTGAATACCCCATGAGCGCCAAGACCTCAATCATCTGCTTGGCAGAAGCCACATTCAGCACCGCATTTCGAGAACAGTCTGCCATGTAGGCTAAATCTTCATAAGCGGCCTGTTCTTCAATCTCCACTTTGTCAGCTTCTACTAGAGCCGTTGCCAACAAGGACAAGGCACGATAGAGTTGGTGAGGTTTGTGATAGGTCAGTTGATATTGTCCACTTTCACCCTTGATAGAGATAGACGCTTGGTCAGACTGAGCGACTGCCACTTCCACATCTGGTAAAAAGATATGCTTTGTCAGCAAGTCGATTGCCTGAGTTTGTTTGGGACTAAGTCCTGTAAATCTTACCATTGGTTTTCCTCCTGTAGCCAATTGACAAGGGCACCGTAGAGATTGGCATCTGCATGATAGGTGCAGGCTTGGATAACAGGTGCGACCGTGTATTCTTCGTAGGTTTCAACAAATTCATCGACAGCTTTTTTGACGCCTTGAATGAAGTCTGGATTTTGACTGATAGAACCGCCTAGACTAATAATATCTGGATCGATGAGATACTGAATATTGAGCAAGCCTTGCGCCAGATTGCGGTTCATTCGCTCAATAGCTTCTTGGCAAAGGGTATTACCAGCTGCGGCTTCTTGGTAAATCCTGCGACCGTCCCAGTCAGTCTGACCAGACTTTTCAATCACGTATCGCACCATATTTCCAGTTGACGCTAGTTGCGACCAGTTATTGAGTTTTTCAGCAGGAGCAAGGGTTGTCATGTAGCCAAATTCTCCACCCAAGTCATGGCGTCCTCGGTGAAGTCTACTGTTAATAATCATGGCTCCACCAATCCCTGTCCCAATCACGACACAGGCTGCATTTTCAAGTTCTGGATGAGCTAGTAATTCACTGAGTCCAACGCAGTTGGCATCATTTTCTAGATGGACAGGTAGTTGATGATGAGCAAGCGCCTCATACCAAGAAAAGCCGTGGATATAAGGGACAGCACTGAAGCCATCAATCACACCTGTTTCTTGATTGACTGCTCCTGGAACGCTCATAGCAATCCCGCTGTAATCCTGTTCTGACAAGCGCTGGTCTAGCCAAGCTAGTAAATCCTCCAAACTTTCTGGCGTTGGGATGCTTGTCTTATCTAATATTTTCCCATCAGGAGTCAGACTAGCAAACTTAATCCCAGTCCCTCCGATATCAATCGTTGCAATGGTCATTGTTTTTACCATAAAAAGGGGCAAATCAGCAGTTAGTTCTTACTTTTTCGCCCCTCCTTTCTCTTTATGTTTACTTTTTGAACTTAAATTTCTTCTTTTTTGATGAGTTCTGTGCGAATCTCTTGTGGTGCAATGAGGTCGCTATGAACTGGATATGGTCGTTCAAGTAGGTCAAGGAAGAGATGTTGACTTTCTGGTACACGCACATTTTCACTACACATATTGTAGTAACGAAGAACATAACCTTCTTCATTTTCAGCTACCTTAAAGGCTGTCGGACAGATTTGCGGTATGCTGAGAACAGAATGACTCAAGAGGCTACCAGTCGCAGCCACGCTTCCTTCTTGTCTAGCAATCTGAAGACTAGTAAATGGTGTCTGCAAGGCTTTAGCGCGACGATAGGCTGAAAAGCGCTCTTGGGCTTGGTGGCATTCAAGCGCAAATTCGACTTCAAACTCACGCAAACACTGAGCCTCTGGTGTTGGGAAGTAGCCCCAGTCACCCAACTCACCTGAGGCACGCAGAATAGTCACTGCAATGGTATCGTCTCCAAGGATTTCGTATTCATTCAATCCCTTGTTGGATACAGTCACACCTTTTTCATCGTCATACAGACTAACAAAGGCTTGTTGGTGTTGAGGATTTTCAGGATTTTCCCATGAAGCCGCTGGTTTGTTTGGTCGTGTCACCACTTCATAGATGCTTTCGGAATCATTGCTTGGACGCGTGTTATGAGTCTTGACCAAGAGACGGATACGGTGGTCTTTGGCAGTGTTAGTAAAGCGAGTCTTAAAGCGAATTTGTGGATTGTCAACAAAAACAGTCAACTCAGTTTCAAGAGGAATGCTTGTCAATTCTTCTGACCGTCCAGCCTCACGCTTCATAAACTCGATGATTCCTTTTTGCTCTTCTTCTAGCTTTTCATCGGCACTGACAGGCACGGTCAATTCATGTTTGAGCAAAATCTTAGCATAGCGAGCTGTGTTTTCCAAGACCTCGTAGCCCTTAAGCTCGGCGTAGATGGGCTCTGTTCCTTTTGGTTGGAAATAGATGTACTCGTTTCCGATGTCCCCACGGTCTTCAAAGCGGATAAAATCTTCATAAGCTTCGTGAGTTGTCTTGTCATAAACTGTGATATTGTCACCCACACTCACCGTTACAAATGGCGTATCAATCACTCCGTTTTGGTAAATACCCTCACGGTGTTCTTGTTCTCCTTCCAGCAATTGGAAGGTTGTCCAAGAAAGCGGTGCTAGGTGAACGGGGATGGTCACGCGCACTTGACGAGCAATACGAGCTTGGCGGAACTTGTCTTTGGGTAAATCATACTCAAAATTAGCCCCAAGATCTTCGATTTTAGCCTCTACAGGACGACCATCCAAGTCCTCAACACGGTAACTTGGCAAGGTAAGAGTAGCCATCTTCTTGTAACCTTCTGTTGGGTGCAATTCCTTAAAATCACAAATCGCAACATCAATCACTGTGCTGACAGTATCGACCTTATCATGCAAGCCTGTGTTAATAACGGTAAAGAGATAATCACTTTGAGCCTTAGCTGTAGCGATTTTACCCTTCCACTCGTTAAGAAGATTGGTCTTAACAAAGTTTCCTACTTGATTAACCTTGGCAAAACGGGTCTCCATCTCACGGTGAACTTCGTCCACACTACAGCCACAGATGCTATCATGGGGTGCATTCTGCAAAAGTGTTTTCCAAGCATAGGTCAACTGGTCCTTGTGGTTGTGTCCGCCAGTGATAATGGTTAATGGTTCTACCACTTGCTCGAGGAGGTTGCTATTTTCTTGGAAGGCTTGTTTTAGGTAAATACGTGATGAAGAAGTGTTGGCAAGTGTGTACCAGCCATCGGTTTCCTGACTAGTCAACTCACCTGTAACCGTTGATAAGTGTTCAGGAAGGGCACCTTCCACAGCTTGAACATATTCATCAAAAGAACTGTGTACAAAAGTCACATCTGGGAAGAGTTCATTTGCCACACGAATGGCTTCGCTCAGATTTTTCTGTACAGGTTGGTGGTCACATCCGTTCATCATCAACCATTGATTGGTCGAAGCATATGCACGCACATCTGATAATTTTTGTTTCCAGAAGGTCAAGGCCTCATCTTTATCAACTGGAATTTCATTCCCATTACTGTACCAGTTGGCAAAGAGAATACCAAGTACACGACTACCATCTGCACCTTGCCAGTACATTTCTGAAAACTGGGATGTAAACTGCTCATCTTCGAGGACTTGGTTATCAAATCCAATCGGCTTCACACCACGACCAAAAGCTGCCACGTGAATGCCTGATTTTTGTAGGATTTGAGGCGCTTGCCCCATATTTCCAAAGGTATCTGGGAAGTAACCAATCTGGGTTGATTTGCCCCATTTTGCAGCTTCTTGCTGACCGATAAGAGTATTGCGGACATTGGCTTCACTTGAAATCAAGTAGTCATCCTGCAAGATGTAAAAGGGACCAATTTTAAGTTTGCCCTCGTCAATGTAGCGTTGGACTTTGTCGCGATTTTCAGGACGAATTTGTAAATAGTCATCAAGGACAATGGTTTGTCCATCTAAGTGGAAACTCTTGAACTCAGGATCATTTTCAAAGAGATCAAAGAGATTGTCAAACAATTCCACCAACTGCATGCGGTGGCTTTCAAAAGGCAAGTACCACTCACGATCCCAGTGACTATGTGAGATAATATGTACGACAACATTTTCCATGAAGTAAAACCTCATTCTAAATTTAAATTTTAACGTTTTAAATGTAAAAGTGTGATCCTGACAAGAATCAGTGAAGCTAAAGCGAGCTCCTTAACGAATATCCAAGTAATCCAAGACCAACTCGCAGAACATCATATTGGCCCAAGAGAACCATTCACGCGAGTAGAGAGTTGGGTCGTCCACGTGGAAGCTTTCATGCATGACACCTGTCCCACCATCGCAAGCAACCAGCTGATCCAGCAAGAATTTCTTCTCTGCCTTATCACTTGTTGTTAAGCCTTGGATAGAAAGGGCAATGGGCCAGATATAGCGATAGAAGGTATGAGAACTTCCGAGACCACTTGCGTATTCTCCTTGGTAGAAATATGGATTTTCAGGGCTCAGAATGGTACGACGAGTGGCTTGATACACTTCGTCGTTGACATCGCAGTAGCCCAGATAAGGCGCAGCCAACAAACTTGGTACGTTTGGATCATCCATGATGCTGGCATTTCCTAGGCCATCCACTTCAAAGGCATAAATCTTTTCGCCCTTGTTGTTGATGGTGTAGGCATAGTTTTCAATTCCTTCTTGGATCTCCTCTTTAAGACGCTTAGCATCTGCGATAATACTCTCGCTATCAGCTAGTTCTAATGCTGCAAAGATTTCTTGCACATACCCCAAAACAACTACGGCAAACATATTTGACGGAATCAAGTAGCTATACTGACAGCAGTCATCACTCGGGCGGAAGGCTGACCAAGTCATACCTGTCACTGCAAAATTAGGTCCAAAGCCATCATTTACCAAGGTGTCTTCCTTACGGTCCGTATCTCGAACAAAACGATATGGGGAGTTCTTGTGGTCTTGTTCCACTGTCCAGAGATGAAGAATTTCCTTAGTCGCTGCGACAAAAGTCTCATCAAACTGACTGGTCTCGCCAGTTTCTTTCCAGAGGAGATAAGCCAACTGCAAAGGATAGCAAAGCGAGTCCACCTCGTACTTGCGCTCCCAAATCCAACCATTAAGGTCGGTATGGTCAGTCTCGTGGTGCCCCTTCCAGTTTTCCTCAATGTTAAATGAGTTAGCATAAGGATCCTTGAGCACCAAGGTCATCTGACGCTTAACCAAACCTGCAATGGTCTGGCGCAGGAGGGAATCTCTTTTAGCAACATGCAGGTAGGGTCTGAGTTGGGCTGTCGAATCCCGAAGCCACATGGCAGGAATATCCCCAGTCAAGACAAAAGTTGAACCATCTTCTAGGATTTCAACTGTATTGTCCAAGGTATCTGTATAACAACGCTCGAAGACATCCACCCACTCTGGATGGTCCTTGGCCCACTCTGCTACTTCATCCAGCCATTTTCTAACAATTTCTTTCGAATAAATCATGTATCATTCCTCTTTCAAACAAGTTTCATTTTCAGTATATAGCTTTTGAAACAGAAAATACATACACAAATGATAGTCATTTTTCTACATAATAAAAGAATTATTATTTTAGGTTTCCTTAGGGCTGCCTGACCCTTATATCACGCGCTTTTTAACAAAAAATACTAACATTACTTTTTACTACTTGCTCCCCCAAAGTACGCAAAAAGGGGAGCAAAAAAGCCCCACAAAAGGGCTAAGATTTGACGAGTTCAGCAGGCAAGAAACTAGCACGGTCAAACGTGCTTTTTTTATTGCTGGTTGCTGATAGGTATATTATACCATGAAGCGCGTGGTTTATAAGATTATGACCTCACAAAAAGCCCCCAGATTCGTTTCTGAGAGCTTCTAGTTTATCCATGGTGTTTTAGTTGTCCAGTACGAAACCAAGTGAAATAGGGGGCGAATATGAAGCCTCAGCCTACATTTGCCAACATTTATGCTTCTAATTCTTGTAGTAAGGTTAAATCTAAATCATCAAGGTCAAAATCTATGTTTAAATCTATGTCTATATCCATATCCTCTAATTGGATATTCTCCAAATCAATCAAAAAATCTTCAATCATGTCATTCCCCCCTCACTTAAATCTCAACATTTCTCAACAAAACACCACAAACGCCTACTTATATGCTTCTAGCTCTCCGTTCTGGTGGATTCTCGCAAAGTTTAAGACGGCTATCTGTTTATATCGGTGGTAGCTAGTGGAGCTAGTACCTGCCATCTCTACACATTCACTCATTGTTTTCTTTCTCATATAGCAATAATGGATAATAAAGTATTTTCTGGCTCGTTTGTTCTCTATGCTGTTGATGTCGTGGGCGAATATCTCCAGCCCCTCACGGATTGCTTTTTCATGCTCACCGCTCAAATTCCACTGATCAGGTAAGATAAGTTCCCAAGCCTCTTCGTCTATTGTAACTTGGTTTTCACTCCCTGCCATCCTCTGGAATCTCAGAAAGTAAGTCATCCGCTCTCTAACGTTCATCATCGTTTTAAACTTATCCAGCTCCATTAGTTCGCTCCTTCCACCTTGCTCAAGTGCTCTATAGCTTCCTGCTTTACTCGATATACTGAGGTGGTAGATTTTCCTATTTCTTCAGCTACCTCCGAAGCTACAAGATCATTCAAGTAAAAAAGTCTTAGAACAGAACGCTCAAGCGGATTGTCCAGCTTATCGATTAGCCCAGATATTGCCATTCTTTCCTCAGTAAGTCGCTCGATCCTCTGAAGCGTATCCTCTTTTAGTTTTAGAACACTTATAAGGTTATTCTCTGCTGTATTTCCCCTGCTTGTTTGTACTCTGCTATGGCTTAGTGTTGGCTTTTTGATAATACCACCTTCCAGGGCTTCCAATTCCAAATATAAGCCTTTGATTTCCTTGATTATCCACTTAACGCCCTCTAGTTTTTCTTTTACCTGCTCTGGTGTCATGCCTCGGCCTCCTCTATGATATAATATTTTTTATCGGATATATCACAAAGGAGTCAGCCCTGTGCTGGCTTTTTTTCATTTTCTCTAGCTTCGCTCTAGGTTCAATGCTTTCCCGTGAGAAAAAATGTACAATGACGGGTGAAGCTCATAGAAGCGCGTGGGGAGGGAGATAGCCCCCGTATCTCCTTGTGGTTTGAGAAGCAATTAAGGAATGTTTTTATCTCTCTTATTTCCTTGTCATTCTGCAAGCAATTAAGGCAAGTTATTTCTTTCCTTATCTGCTTATCATTTGGTAAGCAACAAATCCAAAATAACAGACTTTTAAATTGCTCTTATCTCCTTATCATTTGGTAGGAAAATAAGGGGAGTTATTTTAGTTCTTATTTCCCTGTCATTTTGTAAGGAGAAAATCCAAATTAAGGAAGCTAATAAGTCTCCTTATCTCCTTACAGTTTTTCAGGGAGCAAAATCAAAATAAGCGATGTTATTTCCTGTCTTATTTCCTTATCGTTTGACAAGGAGAAAAACGAAAATAAGGAGCTTTTAAATTCGTCTTAACTCCCTATCGTTTTGTAAGCAATTAAGAAGGCTTATTGTCGTCCTTATCTGCTTGTCGTTTCTCAGGGAGTTAAGGAGGGTTTTTATTGCTCTTATCTGCTTGATAAATGATAGGGGGATATAGCCACTTTCTCGGCGTTCGCTCGGAGTTCAAGTATATACACCCTTACCATTCCTCTGGTTCGCTAAACATACTTTCAGGCAAGCCACAAACTAATACAAGATACTGACACGCGCTATAATCTACCCAAAGCGCTCCATCTTCAGAATGGTTAAAATACTTGTCTGGTAGTGTTCCAAGGTATGCACCATTTTTATATATAGATACCCCACCTTCTCGGCTTGGTAACAGTCCAGTATATCCTCTGCGTAGTCCATGCTTCAAAGCGTTGCTATTGCCATATTTGGGCTTTCTATTGCCCTTGTTGCCTTTTGCTACTTGATTGCCCGGCAAAAACCTCCCTTGGCTATCGCGCTCCATATTTCCCCCTTATACGGTGTTCGTTTGGTAAATTACACACTACTTCATATTGTCTCACAATCTCGAACCATTCAGCCAAAATCTATCCCCTTTTTTAGTATACTTCAAAAACTTCTTATAGTGCTTATGATACCTGTCACGCTTCATATACTTTGGTCTTTCAGGGAAACTATCAAACATATATCTACCACGTCTAGGACTCCACCCTGGTTCTACCTTTCTAGCTTCTCTAAGCGCAAGCTCCCAGTAGTATTGGCAATCCGTTTTACTACGGTTCAGGGTACTCTTGTGGATATCTAGACAAGTACCGCAACTAAAATATAAATACCGTTTATAAAGCAACCTGCACCGTCTCCCACAATCAGGGCAAAGAAAGAAATATCGATTACCTCCCTTAGTTCCTGCTATTCTGTCTAATTCAAATGACTCTCCACCAAAATCAATCATTAAATTATCCAAATCAATCTCTAAACGTTGACCGTCCAACTCAGCTATACCCTTAGATATTCCTTTCAGCTTCATTGGTTTAGTGATTGTTTCTATTGCTAACTGCTTCATTATTTCCCCCTATATGGAAAAACCCAAAACTATTGACTTGATAGCAAAAAGGGGATTGCTCCCCTGTGTTCTACTTCAAATGCTCTGTATAACCAGCAAGGCCTTTATATTCGCCCTCTACGTCCAACTTTTGGAGTAGGCTAATACTTTCATCGCCCAGCATTTCCAACGTACCAAAAGCTGTCATAGAGTCCATAGGGATAGGCTTATCAGAAAGCAAGCGATCAGCATAGTCTAATAGTTCTAGCTCGTAGTCTGTTACCTTTTCCAGCAAACTTTCAAAGTCCTCTGACTCTTTGAGCTGAAGCACGCGCTCCCGTTTGTAACGTTCTTCAAATGCTTCATCTCCCTCTGGTTGTTTGTAATAATCTTTGAAACTGTCACAAATACGCTTGAAGGTCTTGTTTAGTTTGCTATCCTCCACATACTCAGCTACAAGCGTTCCCTTATCCTTGTGAGTTATTGAAATAGATGGTACTTCATAAGTTCCAGTCATATATCCCAGTAGCGCGTGACCTGCTACCAGAGCAGTATCTAGGTCTTTAAATTCGTAAGTGAAAGTAAATGTTTTTGCTTTATCTGAAAATGTTTTTAATGTCATGTTGTTTTTCCTCTTTCTGTTTTAAGGGTGTCACTAGTAGTTACACCATTGCAAGGGGGTCGGTACTATCTACCCCATTTTGTTATCTGTATAATACTAGCAAACTAGCAATCGCACCCATACCATCACTATCTCCTACGGTTGCGGTTGAATGTTTTACATCAATTACCTGCACGGTCGCCATAAAATTATTTACTTCCTGTTCAAAATTTTCTAGCGATTGTTGCCATTTGTAATAAAAAAATAGTTTAATTTTCATGCTTTTTACTCCTTTTGTACTTAATTGATTTTTCTGTCCCCTTTTTTATACGCTTCTTACAAATTTTATACACTTGTTTTTAAAAGTGTATAAAAAATAAAGTCAGTAATGCCAAGGGTTTTACTATTGTTTTATACACTTTATACACTTTATACATTGAAATAAAAACATATATAGGGATAATAGGGACCCCATTTTGAAACACAATATAAGGAAATTTTTTTATTTCCGTGTTTTTCGTATAAAGTGTATAAAACCCTTGATATGACAACGTTTTTAAGTGTATAAAATTTTTGCCCTACTGTGTAAAGTGTATAAAATTCTTATTTTCTTTTCCTTCTCTTTTTGTACTCTGGCCAATGGTTGTAATACCCGCGTTCATTCTTTGGCTTTTTCTGCTTTTCGGGTGTTTCCCTACCATTAGCGTAAACTATACTCGCAAACGGCGGTAGGTCTTCTTTAGGATAAAAACCTTTATGGATCTGCTGCCCTGCAGGGATAACCTTCTGACCAACTGCGAAACCTTCAGGCAAGTTGCTTTTGATTTCTCGATGTAAGCCCATTTCTGACCTGTTTTCTTTAATACCATAGTATTCTAGGAAACCTTTCCAAACGTGATAGACAAAACTATTAGGGATAAACTCACTTGTCAATTCATCAGTAAAAAACTTAGAAACAAAATCAATAACGGGGTTCATGTCCTTATGGTGTTCTTCAAGTATTTCAATAGACTTCGTAGGGTTAATGTCAGCGTTTGGTGTTTCAATAGCCAACTTAACCAGGTACTCCAGCACTTCTTTGCGGTTAATGTAATCGTCTTTGATAGCCTTGTTAGGATTACCTTTGAATATTTTGGTAAAAGGTAAAATTCTAAATCGCCTATCAATAGCTGATTTATCCCCGTTCATTCTTGGTAAACCATTAGAAGATTGTACTACCGTCATATTAAAGCGTATGCTATAAGGGCGTTTCCCTTTGTCCTCTATGGTCATTATGTCGCCTGTTGCTAAGCTAAACATATCTGAAGTGTCTTTAATTACTGCGTCCTTTTGTACATCATCTCCGATTACAAGCGACTTCCCTAATAATATAGAGGTTGAAAATTGGCTTTTTGTTAAACCAGTGATCTTCAAACTGGCCACATTTTCCATACCAACTAGGTTTATAAGTAACTGCTGAAAAGTTCCTTTTCCTGTTCCACCTTCACCGAAAAGCCAAAAGATTTTTTGCAATGACTGCCCTGTTATGCTTGCTTTTATAATAAAGTTCCTCGTCACCGTCAAACAACTCTAAAAGCCAAGCTGTCGGCTTCCAGCCGTTAATTATCGGCTCTTCTGCTACAGGATTATAACCTGTTTTTATCTTTCTTGTTGCTGTAATCTCTGGTGTAGTTTCTTCAAAAATGCCTGTCTTAGCATTGTATAGCTGTTTCCCAATTACAGTATAATTGCCTTGGATTTCCCTCATTTGGCTTTGTCTTGCTATTTTATAAAGCGTATCAAATGCCTGTTTTTCTGTTGTGTTTGGATAAATGACAGAAATAAGATCTTGCAAAAATTCATTATCCTCTAACCAGATACCAAAATCAGGATTATAGAAATATAATGGGGCTTTTTGCCCTTGTGCCTCTGGCTTAATTCTAATAAATCGGACGTACTTTTTTAACATAATAGCAACTCCCAGCGGATTAGTTGGTAAGGCCTTACTGCTCTTTTCCTCGCCTTTCTGCTGGGCTAGTTCTTCATGCTGGGCCTCGGTCAACCTGCCTGCCTTTACATTTTCAAGGTGTTTGCTGTCTGCCATAACTTCTTCATAAGCTTGCTGATAAGCCTTGTCCTTGATTTCTTGACACTCTTTGATAAGCTGTCCCCTAACACCTTTGAAAGTCTTAAAGTGCTTATCTTCGCTTTCACGCGCCTCTAAGATTTCACTTTCTAGGTTTCCTAATTCTTCTAGTTCTATGGTTCTATCCTCTCTTTCTATATTCAGCCCGTGCTATACTGCTAAAAGTGCGGTCTAGCTCTTCAATAGGCAATGGTTCAACTGTCACGCTATTAGCTATCTTTGTCAGCTCGTAGGCGGTCTCTAGGTCACAATCAACCCACTTATTAAAGAGTAAACCTACAAAGCGTGTCAGTGCCACGTTTCGCCCTCCCTCGTCTCCAAAGCCATTAAAAAGTGTGTCAATGATCCTCATAGTCATTGACCTCTGGCCACTTGCTCTAGGCTTGTAAAGCTCAGTAGTTCCTTGCTTCGCTCTTGGTTCAACCTTGGGGACTGGATAATCAAGTCCATGCTCCACAACCTTTTGATAACTTGCTGGGTCGCCTGTTGTTACTGGTAGCCCTTGGAGTTGTGACCATGTTAAACTGGCCATGTCAAAGGGTAGCCCAATCTTGTCCGCTATCTCCTTAACTACCTGCTTATAGGTTGCCTCATTCATCACGTTGTCAGGCTTCACTACAAGGCGAAAACGTGGCTTTTCTAAGCTATGTTTGATAGTCGGGTATAAGATATAGGAGTAGCCAAATAAAGCGCTAGAAACGGCCTTTATAAAGCCCTCAGTCGTCCCCTGTATATCATCATAATCAAGGAAAATCAAATCCCGATAGATTAGACTGGAGTTGTTTCGCTTGTAACTGCCATTCTTTTCTGGTGTCACTTTCCCACTGATACAGTAAGGCGCTTGTGTACGTTTAAATTCTTCAATGTTTGCCCCTTCAGGGACTACCAAAGGCTTAAAGCGTTCAATGTACTGGAACGGCTCAATTTTATCAAATGGATAGACAAGATTACTCTGAAAGCCTTTAGCCTCATAAATTGTCATACTATCGCCCCTTTTTGCGTTTCTTTTTTAACTTCTTCAGTAGCTTTTGTTCTTGGAACTGTTCCAAAAATCTACCACGGTTTTTATACACTTTAACGTCATGATAATGCCCTTTATTATCTGCTGGGTGAATACTATACCTTGCCATTTTCTACCCCCATAAACTTCAGCAAGTCCGAAACTCTATAATAGATTTTCCTAGTATCTTCTAGTGGGGGCTGGTATCGCCTTAGTCCTGCTTTTTCCCATTTTTGGAGTGTCATATATTTTATATCTAACTCGTCCATGACTTCCTGGGCTGAGATTAAACCTGTCAGTCGTGGTTTGACTGTATCACGCGCTTCAAGGTATCTTTCCACTACCTCCAGAATGCCATGTGCTAGGTCTTGCTCGCTTTCTCGGCTTAGGCTAAACATATCCGCCTACCTCCTTCAAGGTTTCTTTGTAGCTTTCTAGGTCGCTGTTCATCAACACCGCTAGGCGCTTTTCTTCTTCTCGTATCTGATTGTAAAAGGTTTTTGCTCCGTCCAGTAACTCCTCTTTATTTGCGGGGATAAAATATCCTCTAAATGTTCCGTGGCGAACCCCGACAATAGGAACGCTATGGCGCGTGATTAGACGGCTGATAATATCTTGCACGGTTCTTTCTGCCAGCTTAGTGATCAGGCTGATTTCTGCCCCTGTTATGGAGTTCTCAGCCCCTACTTTAATTAGTCTTAATACTCGTTTGTCATTCTCTGATAGACTCATTCAGTTTCTCTTCCCCTTTGCTTTTATTCAAAAAGGTTATTTGTCCGCTCGCTACCCCTTGCAAAATATCTTTTTGAGTTTCTATGATTGTATCCAAGGTTTTCAAAATAGCTGTCTTAGTCTCTAAATCAAACGCTTGTTTTGCCAACAAGCCCATAGTTACAGCTAACTTTGTTGCATTGTCCATACACGTAGCTAGAAAGATCTCTTTTGTAAAATAAGGTTGATCTGGTATTTTTTCACTATCAAGGTATATCTTCACTGTGTAACTCATTTCATTCCTCCGTAAACTCTTACCCCTGCAAGCTGGATATAACGCCCATAATCAGGGTTTAAATCCTCGCTAGGTTTTCTATCGTCTGTTTGCTTTCTCGCTCAATTTGGGCGCTTTTTTTGCGATCTCGGTGGTTTAGATAAAGCAGTAAGCCAATCAGTACCACCATAGAGATTACCGCCTGTGTATTGGTCAAATCTAATTCATTCATGTCATGCCCTCGCTTGATAACTCTTAATGTAGTCAACTTGGTCGCCTCGTTTCATCTTCAAGTATTCATCCACCTCTTCGGATGTTACCTTTCTATCTACAAAATCAGCAATAAACTGGAAGAGGTTTGGGATTTTTGCCTTAATTTCTGCCATTAGTTCATCAAATTCTGCTTGTGTCATGTTGTCTAGGTCTGTTGTCATATTATTCCTCCATTGGCCTTTTAATTGTCGTTTCTTATACAGGATTAACACCACTCCAAACGCTGGGCGATTGCCCCAAGTTGGCGAACGCATGGAGTGATGACCAGTTTAAAGAGTTAGCGCTCTATATGGTCAAAATGCCCTAAATATGCTATAATCTAGGTATAAATCTTTACTAAAACCTCTTTGATAATAGCTTGCCTGCTTTGTTAAATTCGTTTTAGTATTAGTGTGAAAGGCTCTGCGGTGTGGTTATTGCTAAGCCTTTTTTGTTGCTCTCACGCGCTTCTTTGGCGTGTTTTTTTATTTCTGAATGCCATAGCCTTGATTTCTTGGTAACTCATATTCAAGCCAATCATGGCTATTACCATGTCCTCAAATGCCTGGTATTGCTCCAGCTCCTCACTGGTCAAGCTATCAATGCCATTATAGCCCCCACGTTCTTCCCTTAACTGCTTAGCGTTCCTGTCGGTCACTGCCTTCAGTAGCAGGTTGTTCATGGTGCTATGCGCGTGCTTGGGTGCTTGTTCCCAGTTCTCAATACTGTCATGCAAAGTTTTTCTTTTTGGCTTTTCTAGCGCCCTCTGCATACGGAACTTAGAAAGTTCATCACGCATTTCAAAGAAGGCTTTGACTAGGTTCTTCTTAAACTCTTTTACGGGTTCTGTATTTCGTAAGTAAGTGATCAGCAATGTTGCTTGTTGTTCATTCAAAATATAGTCCCGTACATTTTGCCCACTCTCTGAAGGTGAAATTTTAAATTGCACCTTTCCAAAGTTTTCAAAGTCCTCTCGGTGCTTATTCAGCAAAATCTTCAAATGTCTGTGCTTAACTTCTGCACACTCTGCCACAATACTGCTCAATGTATACGGCTCTTTCTTACCGTCCATATAGACTAGTTCCATTGGTTTGCTCCTTTATGTTCTAGGTCGATATTTCTTCCGAGAAGGTCAATCCCCAGTGGTAAAGCACCACATTAGAAATCTGTAAATGTAAAATAGTATTGCGATTGGGTTACTCCTTTCTAACTATAAAACAGCTCATCTATGGTTATATCTGGTTTGATTTCTGCAACCATTGACTTAATCACTAGACGTTCTTTGTCATTAAAAGCTGTCTTTTTTGTCTCTTTGTTATTATAAGACTGCAAAGAAATATCTAGCTTGTCCGCCATCTGTTGCTGAGTTAGTCCAAGCATAACTCGATAGCCTTTTAATTTGCTCATAGCTTTCCCCCTTTCTAAAAAATCCCCCTCCATGAATAGATTAAAAGTGTGAAAGGTTGGAGGGGTCGCTATGCGTCGTTTTATGACGTCTTCCAAGCTTGAATTTTATTATAACGTCAGTTTTAGACGTTGTAAATAGTTTTTTTGATTTTTTTACGTCATTTTTTGACTTTTTTTAAACATAGGGTTATAATCATCTGTGAAAGGTGTGATAAAGCATGAATAGATTGAAAGAATTAAGACAAAAAAACGAGCTATCTCAAAAAGAAATAGCTGAAATTTTAGGATTTTCTTTAAGGTCATTCCAACGAATGGAAAACGGAGAAAGCCAAATTAAACCAGAAAAAGCCCAGCAACTAGCTGACTACTTCAAGGTAAGCGTTGGATATCTGCTAGGGTATAGTAATGATCCCAAAATATATGATGACGAAATTGTAATGGAACCTGAAAAAGGGTTGATTGTAGTACACTCTAGAGAGAGATACGACAAAGAGAATCAAGAAAGAATGTTTAAAGATTTCGTTACATTTTTCCGTGACAACATTATCTTTATCAGCGATGATGAAATTTTGTCTCTATATTCTATGGTGCAGGCTGCCAATCTCAATAATTCCACCCCAAGAGGTAGACAGTTTACCGATTTGATTTTTTCTGATAATGACGAATCAAAACAAATAATTGATGATTACTCATTAGTTTTCGGTAATGAATTTGCTAGAAACGATTTAGAGGAACAAATCCACGGGTATATCTATGATGAAACAAAATCTAAAGAAAAAACCGAAAAACTCTTGAAAGTCTTACAATCGGCATATGGCAAACGCGACTACCTAGATTAGTAAGATTACCATCGGCGAAGTCGTGGGCATATATAGAGAAAAGTAAAATACTATCGCTGATAAAACGATGGACAAGGAAGAGTATTTGACTCTCGTTGGATAAAATATAATTATAAAGCGCTTAAGCAGATAAAGAAAGGAACAAATTTATGGCATTATTTGGAAAAAAACAAAATGAATCTTTAGAAATCGAACTTTTTACAGAGGAACCTAATGAAAGGGTTTTTGAGTTTAAAAAATCAAAAACTGTCGTAAGAATCGATGATTACTTTATCAGGATTGCAAGAAAGACGAATATGTCTAATGTTTTACTTCATGGTCTGGATGGAGAGAAGTCAATTCTTCTCTCTGAGATTACAGCGTACCAACTGAAAGAACCTGGTGCAACTGTTGGGTATCTTCAACTTGTTTATCCTGGATCGTCTGATTCAAAAGGTGGTGTCTTCGATGCAGTAAAAGATGAAAATACAGTAGCTTTTACTAAAGATGAGAAAGAAGCTATTTTGGAATTGAAAAAAGCTATTGAAAAAGCTTTAAAAGATAAAGTCAAGAAATAAAAAATCCCCCACCTCATCGAATCTCCCTTTTTTCATGGTCTATTGTGCAAAAATGGGGGAAATTGAAAAATAGAAAGCCAATTTTACAGACTAAAACGCAAAAATGGGCAAAATTGACAAATAGCAACAAAAAAGACAAGCTAGCTACTGCCAACTTGTCTAATAGTACCTAACTGAAAATAAGCGAAAGGTTAGGTATTTACAACATCATTATACCACTCTTGCATTTAAAAAGCGACTTACACCATACCACGCGCCACAATGTCCAACAATCATGAAGCGCGTGGATTCTCGAGCTTCGTTCGAGCTTCAACCCAATATAAGCCCCATATCTACTAATTTTGTTGATGTCAACAAATGTCAACCACTTACAATATTTTAGAAAGGATCTCATGAACGAATTACAATTCTTAATCTATACCGCTGATAACGATAGCGAAACAGCTAGTGTCATCATCAAAGGCGAAACTATCTGGACTAGTCAGAAAGAAATGGCTAGACTTTTTGACGTCGGTGTTCCTGCAATTAGTAAACACCTAAAAAATATCTTTGAAGAGGGCGAATTAGAAGAAGATTCAGTTATTTCCAAAATGGAAACAACTGCTACCGATGGGAAGAATTACTTAATTACTTACTACAATCTTGACGCCATCATTTCAGTTGGTTACCGTGTCAATTCCCAAAAAGCTACGAGATTTAGACAGTGGGCTACTTCGGTACTTCGTGAGTACATGATAAAAGGGTTCGCCATGGATGACAACCGTCTGAAACAAGGCGAAAACTTGCTAGAAAAAGACTATTTCCGTGAGCTCTTGGAGCGCGTGCGTTCTATCCGAGCTAGTGAGCGTCGTATATGGTTGCAGATTACAGATATTTTTGCTGAAATCTCTATTGACTATGACCCACAAAGTACGTTGACTAAGCAATTCTATGCTGATGTACAGAATAAGTTTCATTACGCAATCACTGGCCAAACTGCTGCGGAAATTATCTACACGAAAGCTGACCATACAAAAGACAACATGGGACTTACAACATGGAAAAACTCCCCTAACGGGCGCATACTGCAAGCAGATACCCAAATAGCAAAGAATTACCTTTCAGAAACAGAAATCCGTTCCCTTGAAAGAGGAATATCTAGCTATTTTGATTACCTGGAAAGACAGATAGAACAGCGAAAAGCTCAGACAATGCAACAACTAGCCCAAAGTATTGACCGCTTTTTGACTTTCCAAGAATACGATATTTTAGAAGGTCATGGAAAAATCACTTCCAAGGTTGCGAAAGATAAAGCAAAAGCAGAATACCAACTATTCAATAAAACTCAAAAGATAAACTCGGACTTTGAAAAAACTTTAAAACAGCTAACTGACGATAAAAAACTTTAAATACAGGCCTGTTTACTATAAACAAGCTCATATTAACCCCATATCCGCCGTGTTTCCAACTCTGGTATTATTTACCGTCTGACTACTTAAAACCGAAAATAAGGGGGTTCTCGTAGCCCCTAGCATGATATAAAACCTCTTTGATAATGGCTTGCCTGCTGATGTATTTTAGAAAGGTTTATCATCATGAAAATAACTGAAGTTGTAAAAAAAGACGGTAGTAAAGTCTATCGTGCTAATGTATATCTAGGAGTTGACCAGGTTACAGGAAAGAAAGTTAAAACTAAGGTAACGGGGCGAACACAAAAGGAAGTTAAGCAGAAAGCCAATCAAGAAAAAATAGCTTTTCAAAAAGCAGGATCTACCAGACAAAAGGCTATTACCATAAAAAACTATCAAGAATTGGCAACTCTCTGGTGGGAAAGCTATAAAAATACAGTTAAGCCAAACACTCAAGGAAACGTTAGAGCGCTAATAGATAATCACATATTGCCTACTTTCGGGGAGTATAAGCTCCATAAGCTCACTACTCCACTTATTCAGTCAATTATCAACGAACTTGCTGACAAGACCAATAGAGGGGAAGAGGGCGCTTTTCTACACTATGATATGATCCACGCTTTAAATAAACGTATCTTACAGTATGGCGTAACCATGCAAGCGATACCGTCCAATCCTGCGCGTGATGTGGTTTTACCTCGTAACACTCAGAAAGCAAAGCGCCAAAAGCTAAAGCACTTTGATAATCAAGAGTTAAAAAAGTTTCTTGTTTATCTTGATAATTTAGATAGTTGTAAATATCGTTATTACTATGATGTAACGCTCTATAAGTTCCTACTGGCAACTGGTTGCCGTATCAATGAAGCTTTAGCTCTTTCCTGGTCTGATATAGATTTAGATAATGCCGTGGTACATGTTACCAAAACACTAAATCGTGACTTAGAAATTAATAGCCCAAAATCTAAGGCTAGTTATCGGGATATAGATATAGATCAAGCGACTGTTAGCATGCTGAAGCAGTACAAACTACGCCAAACTAAAGAGGCTTGGAAGATAGGGCAACGTGAAAGTGTAGTATTTTCTGACTTCATTCATGAATATACTAGCATTGTAAAACTTAAAAAAAGATTACTAACACATTTTAAACGCGCTGATGTTCCGAATATCGGTTTTCATGGTTTCCGTCATACTCACGCTAGTTTACTGCTTAACTCTGGAATACCTTACAAGGAACTCCAACACCGTCTAGGTCACTCTCAAATCAGCATGACCATGGACACATATAGCCACCTCTCAAAAGAGAACGCAAAAAAAGCAGTCTCATTCTACGAAACTGCACTAAAAGCACTATAGGGGGAGCAAAAAGGGGAGCAAATTCAAAAATTAACAATTCAAGACAAAGCAAAAAGCCAATAACAACGGTATTTTATGAGATTTATTTTGTCAAAAGGTTCATTTTTCTACAAAATAGTTATCTTTGAAACTCCTTTTCTAAAGGTTATCTTTTTCTGATATAATGTAGAAAAACAGCTAAAGGAAAGACTATGAAACCACTACTTGAAACCATCGATACCCGCTTTGGTACTGCCAGCAAACATGCCTTCTCTCGAGGGAATACCCTGCCTTACACAGGCCTTCCTTTTGGGATGAATTACTTTGTGCCCCAGACCAGTGACCAAGAGGGCTCTTGGTTTTTCGATCCGCATTTGCCCATCTTTCAGGGGATTCGATTAACCCACCAACCCAGTCCTTGGATTGGGGACTACTCTTGGCTCCTCCTGACACCTGTCACAGGCCAACTAGGTGGAGACAGCCTCTTCCACCGCCAATCTTCCTATGATATGAATAAGGCTACTTTCCAGCCTCATTATCTGAAGATTTTCTCCCTGCGCTATCAGATTGAAAGCCAGCTCACACCGACTTGCTACGGTGCTTCTATTCGTTTGGAGCAAAAGCAAGGCAAAGCCCTCTCCCTCTATCTTCACGCAGCAGATGAACTGACCGTAGAGCAAGTAGATAAGCGGACTCTTGCCCTGCGACAAGAAGGTAAAACTGAGACCAACAAAAATCCACTGATACTGTTCACAGTCCTGCAAATGAACACGGATATTCTTGCTATCAGCCAAGAAGGGGAAGACTGGCGAATTAACTTAGCAAGCAGCCATGCCGAGATTCAACTAGCAACTTCTTTCATCTCTCCTTCTCAAGCTCTAATCAATCTACCTCACGAAGATTTTAATAGCTGTAAAGCAAATGCCCAAGCGGACTGGGAAAATCTCCTCCATCGTTTTGATATCATGGAAACAGGAGAGGCTGACCGAACCTTCTTTGACCACTGCCTTTACAGACTCTTCCTCTTCCCACAGACTTTTTATGAGATTGATGAATCAGGACAAGCCATCCACATTGATCTGGCTACTGGTACTGTCAAGCCTGGTATCCTCTTTAGCAACAATGGTTTCTGGGATACCTTCCGCACCACCTTCCCCCTCTTTGCCCTTGTCATACCGGAACATTATCGTCTCTTTTTAGAAGGCTTTCTCAATAGCTACCGCGATACTGGTTTCCTTCCAAAATGGCTAGCTCCAGATGAACGTGGCATGATGCCGGGTACCCTTTTAGACGGTATTATCGCAGATAGCGCCTGCAAGGACATGGCTCCCGACTTGGAAGAAGAACTCCTTCAAGCCATGCTTGAAACAGCCACCAAGTCCGATCCTCTTGGCATCAATGGACGCCATGGACTAGCCCAATACCAAGAACTGGGCTACCTCTCTACCGACCACAACGAAAGCGTCAGCCATACCCTAGACTATGCCTATAGCGATTTTTGCATCGCTAGCTGTGCTGAAAAACTTGGTCAAGATAACATAGCAGAGACTTATAGAACTGCGTCACAAAACTACCGCCATCTATTTGACGCTAAGACAGGCTACATGCGAGCGCGAGACAATCAAGGGAACTTCCGTCCTGACTTCTCTCCTTATAGTTGGGGACGAGACTACGCTGAATGCTCTGCTATTCAAGCGACTTTAGGCGTCCTCCACGACATCCCTGGCTTAATCCAGCTTATGGGTGGAAAGGAAACCTTTAGCAAGTATCTTTTGAAAATCTGTCAGGATGCTCCCCTCTTTGAGACGACTGGCTATGGTTACGAGATTCATGAGATGAGCGAAATGGCTACCGCTCCTTTTGGACAAGTCGCTATTTCCAACCAGCCTAGCTTCCACATTCCTTATCTCTTCCGCTACAGCAACAACCCTGACTACACCGCCCTTCTCATCAAGACGCTGCGTCAGAAAGCCTTTCACCCAAGCTGGCAAGCCTATCCTGGCGATGAAGACAATGGTAGTCTCTCGGCCTGGTACATCTGGTCGGCACTCGGATTCTATCCGACCTGTCCAGGAAAACCCAGCTACGACCTAGGAATCCCTCTCTTTGACCACCTCCGTATCTACCTAGCTAAAGAAGGTAAATGGCTGGATATCCATGCCGAGCAAAACCACAGTCACTTCAACTTTGTCAAAGAGTGCCGACTGGACAAGACCTCAGTATCTAGCATTCAACACCAAGACCTCTTGAAAGCTGAGCAATTGACCTTCACCCTCAGCTGGTTACCAAGTCAGCCGTCCACTTCCTGAAATGCAAAAATCTCCTAGCAGACTTTCCTGCTAGGAGATTTTCTTATGAGAGGTACTTATTTAAGATTTGAAAATCGGACTTATCATCTGATAATTATCAAACAATCTACCAATTAAGCTTCTTCGTCTTCTTTACGACGACGGCCTGCAAGACCAAGACCAAGTAATGCACTTGCGGCAGCTGCCACCATAGCTACAGTAGAATCTGCTGTACCTGTATTTGGCAATTCTTTAGCCACTGTACGTGTATTTGCTTGTGCTGATGCTGTTTGATTAGCATTTGCTGCTGCTTGAGTTGTAGTTGGTGTTTGAGCATCTTGGTCATTAGCTGGAGTTGCATGATTAGTTGCTGAAGCAACTTTCGCCATGAAGTCTTCGATACGTTTCACCATTGCATCCACTTCTGCTTGACTTGCTTTTGCATTGGCAAATACATCTTTAGCTTCTGCAAGTAAAGTTTGAGCTTCTTTTGCTTGTGCAACATCTAATTTATCTAATTGAGAAGCGATTAAACTATCCAAGTTATGAATTTCTGATTCTAATTTAGATTTATCTACTTTAGCATCAGTATTTCCTGCATTACCATCATATTGTGGTACATAAGGACGTTGTTTGAATGCATCATCTCTTGAAATTGCTAATACTTTACCATCTTTTGTTACGATAGTTACATTTCCAGCTTTATCAATGTTAACTGCTAAATCAGTCTTACCATCTTTCGTAACTTTCATATTACCATCTTTGTCGATTGTAATTTTCACTTTAGAATCTTTAGATGTGTAAACTGTATTTCCTTGTTCGTCTGTTTCTTTCGTGAACTCATCAAGATTGAATTCATCTTTAGAATTAATCGCACCTAACATCATGAATTGGAATTTCGCTTTTTCTTCTGGAGTAATATTAGCAAGATCTGTTACCTCTACTTTACTCAAGTCGATATCAAGATTATCTCCACCATGTTTAGATTTAGAAACAGTTTCTTTATCTTTCACTAGTTGTTCTTTAGAAATTGTTGCTGTAGAACCATCTGGCATTGTTACTGTTGCGTTTCCTTTGTTGTCCACTACTACAGTTGCGCCTGGGTTGACTGCTTCAATTGCTTTCTTAACAGCTTCTTTTTCAGCGTCTGTTAAGTTTTCTTTATCTCCAACTAATGTACGGATAGCTGGTGTTTTCACTTTAGCGTTTGTAGCTTCATCAGCTAATTTTTCAGCTGGGATTACTAAGTCTAAAGCTGGGATGTTAAGAACTGTTCCATCAGCTTTCGTTACTGTTGCGTTTCCTTTGTCATCTACTACTACAGTTGAACCTGGGTTGACTGCTTTAACTTTAGCGATGATTTCATCTTGCTCATCTGTCGTTAATGAGTCTGGATTTGCTACTACAGTCTTAGCTGCTGGTGTATTTGCGTCGTTACCACCATTAGGTTTGTTAGCATCGTCTTCGACTTTAACTAAGTCTGTTGATGGGATAACTGAAACATTACCATCTTTCACTACAGTTGCATTTCCTTTATCGTCTACTACTACAGTTGCGCCTGGATTTGCTGCTTTAACTTTGTCTTCGATTGCTTTCTTCTCAGCGTCAGTTAATTTCTCAGGATTTGCTACTTTTGTCTTAGAAGCTGGTGTAACTGCATTGTCTTTTGCTTTTCCATCGTTCACATCTTTTTCAGATTTTGTTAAATCTGATGCTGGAATGACTGCTGTCTTACCATTTTCTAATGTTACTGTTGCGTTTCCTTTATCGTCTACTACTACAGTTGAACCTGGGTTGACTGCTTTAACTTTAGCTACGATTGCATCTTTCTCATCTTGTGTCAATGAGTCTGGATTTGCTACTTTTGTCTTAGAAGCTGGTTTAACAATTTCATTTCCTGCTTTTGGTGCATTTTCTGCATCTGCATTCTTCGTTAAGTCTGCCGCTGGAATTACTGCTGTCTTACCATTTTCTAATGTTACTGTTGCGTTTCCTTTGTCGTCTACTACAACTTCAGCACCTGGATTTACTGCTTTAACTTTAGCTACAATTGCATCTTTCTCATCTTGTGTCAATGAGTCTGGATTTGCTACTACAGTCTTATCTGCTGGTTTAACGATGTCGTTTCCTGCGTTTGGCTCTTTAACTTGCGCTTCTGTCTTCGTTAAGTCTGATGCTGGAATTACCGCTGTCTTACCATCTTTAGTTGTTACTGTTGCATTTCCTTTATCGTCTACTACTACAGTTGAACCTGGATTTACTGCTTCTACAGCTTTCTTAACAGCTTCTTTCTCTGCATCTGTAAGTTGTTCTGGGTTCGCTACTACAGCCTTATCAGCTGGTTTATTCACATTGTTTCCTGCTTCTGGTTTAGCTGCATCTGATTCTGTTTTCACTAAATCTTTCGCTGGAATTGTTGCTACTGCTCCATCTTTCGTAGTTACTGTTGCATTCCCGAATTTATCAAACACTACTTTAGCTTCTGGATTCACTTCTTGAATTTTCTTAGTGATAGCTTCTTTATCCGCATCTGTTAAAGTATCTGGATCTTTTACAACGACTTTATCAGCTGGTGTATTTACTTTGTTTGTAGCATTTGGTTTAGTTGCATCTTCTGGTGATTTCACTAAATCAGTTGCTGGAATTGTAGCTGATTTACCATCTTTCAGTGTAACTGTTGCATTTCCTTTGTCATCTACGAATACTTCTGCTCCAGGATTTACTGCTTTAACTTTTTCAACAATTGCTTTTTTATCATCTTCAGTTAATTGATCTTTATCTTTTACTGAAACTTTATCAGCTGGTTTGTTAATATTGTTTCCAGCTTTTTCGTTAGCAGTTTCTGCTTCAGTTTTCACTAAATCATCTTTTGGAATAACTACAGTCTTACCATCTTTAGTTGTAACTGTTGCATTACCTTTATCATCTACGAATACAGTTGTTCCATCTGCTGGTGGGTTAACAGCTCTTACTTTAGCTTCGATTTCTTTCTTCTCTTCTAGAGTTAATGAATCTGGATTTTTCACTAAAGTTTTGTCCGCTGGTTTCTTAACTGCATCTTGTTTAGCTGGATCTAGTAAATCTGCTTTTGGTTTAACTAAGTCAGATACTGGAATTGTTGCAATATTACCTTCTTTAGTCTTAACTGTAGCATTTCCTTTGTCGTCAAATACTACTTCAGCATCTGGATTTACTTCTTTGATTTTCTTCTCGATTTCTTCAACTTCTTTAGCAGTTAATTTAGCTGGGTCTTTCACTAATACTTTATCTGCTGGAGTGTTTACCTTGTTACCAGCATTTGCTGTATTCTTATCAGCTTCTATCTTCACTAAATCATTTACTGGAATTGTTGCAGTTTGTCCATCTTTCGTTGTAACTGTTGCATTTCCTTTGTCATCTACGAATACTGTTGAGCCTGGGTTAACTGCTGCAACTCTGTCTTTGATAGCTTTGATGTCTTCAGGAGTTAAGTGTTCTTTATCTGCCACTAACTCTCTATCAGCTGGTTTGTTAATTACGTTACCTGCTTTTGGATCAGTTAACACTTCATCTGCAGTTTTCACTAAATCATCCGCTGGAATTACCGCTGTTTTTCCTTCTGGAGTTGTTACAGTTGCATTTCCTTTTTCATCAACTACTACAGTTGCGCCTGGGTTAACTTCTCGAACCTTAGCTTTAATCGCTTCTTTTTCAGGTCCTGTTAAAGCATCTTTATCTGCAACTACTGTTTGATCGATAGGTTTCTTAATCGCATCTTGTTTCGCTGCATTTTCTAAGTCTTCTTTAGCATTTGATTTCACTAAATCTGAAGCTGGAATTGTTGCTGTAGTCTTAGTTCCATCTGGATTTGTTACAGTTACTGTCGCATTTCCTTTGTCGTCTACTACTACGGTTGCACCTGGATTTACTGATTCTACAGCTTTTTGAATGGCATCTTTAACATCTTTTAGTAATGTTGCATTTGGATCATTCAATACTGCTGAATCTACAAGTGCTTTTTCAGCTGGAGTATTTACTTTGTTTCCTGCTGATGGAGTTTCTTTAGCTGCTGGATCTTTCAATAAGTCTTCAACTGGAATTGTTGCTGTCTTACCGTCTGGTGTTGTTACTGTTGCGTTTCCTTTTTCATCTACGAATACAGTTGCACCTGGATTTACTGATTCTACAGCTTTTTGAATTTTAGCTTTAACTTCGTCTTTCTTATCTCCAGTTAAATCTGCTGGTGTTGCTGAAACTTTATCCGCTGGTTTGTTGATGTTGTTTCCTGCGTTTGCACCCTCAGCTTCTTTTGCAGTTTTAACTAAGTCTGATGCTGGAATTACTTCAGTTTTACCGTCTGGTGTTGTGACTGTTGCATTTCCTTTTTCATCTACAACTACTGTTGTGTTTTCAGGATTTACTTTTGCTACAGCAGCTTTGATTGCATCTTTTTCAGTATCTGTTAATTTAGCTGGATTCTTAACAAGTGTTTTATCAGCTGGTTTCTTAACTGCATCTTGTTTAGCTGGATCTGTTAAGTCATTATTTGTTTTCACTAAGTCTGATGCTGGAATTGTTGCTACAGCTCCGTCTTTCGTTGTGACTGTTGCATTTCCTTTTTCGTCAAATACTACTTTTGCATCTGGATTTACTGCTTTAATTTTTTCAGCAATTTTTTCCTTATCTTCAGTTGTTAATTCAGCTGGATTTGCTACTACTACTTTATCTGCTGGTGTATTTACTTTATTTCCACCATTTACTTCATCTTTAGCAGTTGGAGCTTTTACTAAATCTTCAACAGGAATTGTCGCTGTTTTTCCATCTGGAGTAGATACTGTTGCATTTCCTTTGTCATCAACAAATACTTTTGTTCCTTCTGGATTTACTTTAAGAATTGCTTCTTTAATTTTATCTTTATCAGCTTGCTGTAAATTATCTTTATTAGCAGTTACTTTGTCCGCTGGTTTATTGACATTATTACCTGCTTTAGTATTTTCTGCATCAGCTGCTGTTTTCACTAAATCAGCTACTGGAATTGTTGCCGTTTTACCTTCTGGTGTTGTCACTGTTGCATTACCATTTACATCAACTACTACTGTTGCATCTGGATTTACTGCTTTAACTTTTTCTTCAATCGCTTTTTTAGCAGCTTCATCAATATTCGTTGGATCTGTTACTAATACTCTATCCGCTGGTTTATTGATATTGTTTCCTGCTTTTGCAGTTTCTTTATCTGCTTCTTTTCTTACTAAGTCAGCTTTTGGAATAACTACAGTTTTACCTTCTGGTGTTGTGACTGTTGCATTTCCTTTATCGTCAACTACTACAGTAGAATCTGGGTTAACTGCTTCAACTGCTGCTTTAATCGCATCTTTAGCCGTTTGAGGTAATGTTGCGTCTGCATTATCTACCAACTCTGGATCAACTACTACTTTATCTGCTGGTTTGTTGACAGCATCTTGTTTCGTTGGATCTGCTAATTCAGTTTTAGCTTTCACTAAATCTGTTGCTGGAATTGTTGCTACAACGTCATCTTTATTCGTCACAGTAGCATTTCCGTTAGTATCAAATACTACTTCAGCACCTGGGTTTACCTTAAGGATTTCAGCTTTAATCTTTTCTTTATCTGTATCGTTTAATGCAGTTGGGTTTTCTACTACTACTCTATCTGCTGGTGTATTTACTTGATTACCACCACTTACATTTTCTTTATCAGATGAAGTTTTCACTAAATCAGCTACTGGAATTGTCGCTGTTTTTCCTTCTGGTGTTGTTACAGTCGCATTTCCTTTATCGTCAACGACAACTGTTGCACCTGGGTTTACAGCTTCAACTGCTGCTTTAATTCTAGCAAGTTCAGGTTCTGTTAATTCAGCTTTATCTGCTACTTGTACTTTATCTGCTGGATTGTTGATATTGTTACCAGCTTTTGCAGTTGATGTCTCATTAGGTTTTTTAATTAAATCATCTGCATCGATTACTGCTGTTTTTCCTTCTGGTGTTGTTACAATTGCATTTCCTTTATCATCTACAACTACAACTGCACCTGGGTTTACGGCTTCAACTTTCGCCTTAATCGCGTCTTTTACTTTAGTACGTTCTTCTGGGCTTAATGTTGCCATATTCTCTACAACAGTTTGAGCATTCGGTTTATTGATATCATCTCCACCGTTTACTTTCTGAATATCTTCTGGTGTCTTAAACAAGTCTGCTGCTGGAATTGTCGCAATTGTTCCATCTTTAAGAACTACTGTTGCATTACCTTCAGCATCATATTTAACTGTAGCATCTGCACCATTTAATTTTTTCAGTTTTTCAGTTGCTTTTGCTTGATCAGCTGGATCTGTTGCATTACCAACTACTTTATCTGCTGGTTTAAGAATTCCTGCATTACCTGAACCATCTTTTGCTGCATCAGCTAATGTACGTACTAATTCTTTCGCTGGGAAACCTGCTGTATGTCCATCTGGTGTTGAAACTGTTACTGTTCCTGCATCATCAATTGATACTACAGCATTAGGGTTAACGTCACGAACTGCTTTTTTGATTTTTTCTTTATCTTCAGCAGTTAATTGATCAGGATTATTAACGATTACTTTATCTGTCGGACGGTTAATATTATTTCCTCCACCAGTTGTTTCTAAAGCACTCGCATCTTTTGTTAAGTCAACTTGTTTTAATGTTTCTGTTTTACCATTTGGTAATGTAACACTAGCGCTTCCATCTTGATTTACTGTTACAGTTGCACCTGGGTTTACGGCTTCAATAGCTTTTTTAAGTTTTTCTTGTTCTTCAGCATCTAGATTTGTTGGATTTTTCGCAACTAATTTATTACCTGGTAAACGTGCAGAGTTAATAGCTGCAATTGCTGTTTCAGCTGCTTTTTTAGCTAAATCAACATCGGCATTTTTCTTAGCGCCATTAATCGCTTCTTCTGATGCCTTCTTAACTGCATCTACTTCATCTTGAAGTTTTTTCTTAGCTTCTGGTGATAATGCTTTATCCGCTTCAATCTCTGCTTTTTTAGCTTCAGCTTTATCTGCTACTGCTTGATTTGCCTCTGGTTTTTTCGCTGGATCTTTTGCTAAAGCTGTAATAGCCGCTGCTCCATCAGTACCTGCTGTATTGATTTCACCTTGAATTGTTCCAGCTTCTGCTTCTGTATCTGCATTATTTTTCTTAGCATTAATTTCAGCTTTTTTAGTAGCTGCAATTTCCTTAGCTTTATCTTTAACTTCTTTTTTCTCTTCATCAGTTAAGTCAGTACGATCATCGATTTCTTTTTCTTTTGCTTTTAATGCTTCATCGATTTTATCTAATGCTGCTTGTTTACCGATTGGATTAATTTTACCGATTGCACCCGTACCATCAGTTTTTCCAGTATCAACTGCTGTTTGTGCTGTCGTTGCTTCTGCTGGTGTTGGTGCAGTATCTGGTTGTTCATTGATTTTAGCAATTGCTTTATCTGCTTCTACTTTAGCAGCTGCTTTTGCATCTTCTTTTTCTTTTTGAGTTAAATCTTCACGCGCATCAAGTGCATCATTTTTAGCTTTTAATGCATCTGTAACAGCTTGTTTAGCTGCTTCTTTCGCTACTGGGTTTACTTTTGATACTGCAGTTGAACCTTCTTCTTTAGCACCATTTACTGCTGTTTGGTTTGTAGCTTCATCAATTTTACCTAATGCTGCTGTTTTATCTTCGTTTACTTTAGCAATAGCTTTTTCTTTTTCAGCTGGTGTTAATGCAGCGTTATTATTGATCGCTGCAATTTGGTCAGTTGCTTTGTTATTTACTGCATCAATAGCTGGTTGCTTATCTAATTTTACAACTTTATCTACTGGGATTGTATCTTTAGAACCATCTTTATAAGTTACTTCTAAGTTATCCCCTTTTTGAACCAATGTATCAACTACTTTTGCAGCATCAGCTTTGTCTACTGCTGTGCCTTTTTTATCTTCTAAGTTTTTGTCTTCATTTTTCTTAGAGTATTCTAAAGGAATATTTTCTTTGATTTTTTCTAATTCCGCTGCTGGAATATTAGCTGTATCAGTTACTACAATTTTGTTAGCTTCATCTAATTCTTTAATATCATATTTTTTCGTTTGAGATTTCAATACAATTGAAAATGAACCTGGGTCTGTTGCATATGAACTGCTAGTTGCATTATTAACGATAATTCTTCCGTCAGTATCAGTTGCTGTTGCATAACGAGTTACCAGTCTATATTCGTCTGTATCTCCTTTAGGGAACTTATCTGCTTTAAGTCCTGGTGTATTTTTTGTTACTAATCCACGAATTTTAACAATTGCAGGTTTCCCTTCTGTTGCTTCTGTTTCTGAAGTAACAGGTGTTAAAGTCATATCAAATTCATTATCTAAAATATCTGGATTGTCAGCAGTAGGACTTAAAGGCTGATTTCCACCTCTGTTAACTGTTGCTGATGCTACTTTACCTGAATCATCTGTATATTTAATGTCAAGATTGATATCTTCATTCGCATATACATATACGTCCTTCTTACCATCTACTGAATAAGGAATCTTCACTTCTGGCGCATTGTTAACACGAACTAATTCTGATAAAGGTTTTTTATCTTTAGATCCATCTGCATATGTCACAACTACATTATCATCTGCATCTCTAGTAATTGATTGAATACGTGAAGGTTGTTCTTGTACATCAACTAATGTACCTTTTTTATCCGCTAAACGCTCATCTGGATTGTTTTGAGAATATTCTAATTTAATTTTCTCTTTAACTCTTGCAAATTCAGCATCTGTTACATTTGTAGCATCTGTTACTGCTACTTTGTCCGCTTCAGCTGGAGTTTGAATATCGTATTTTAATGTTTGAGGTTTAAGAATTACATTAACCGCAGTTGGGTCAGTAGCATCTCTACCATTTCCTCTTGCATCCGCACCATCTTTATCAATAGCTTTTACAAAGCGCCATCCTAACGGAGTTCCTCCATTTTGAATTGCTTTTTCAAATTTTTCTTTTGTAAAATCCCCTTCTGGTGCTGGAGTACCAGTATACGTAATAACAGTTGGTTTTTCTGCTGTTACTGTTGTTTCAGAAGTAAATTTGTTTGCAGTAAATCCGTATTGAGTATCTTGTTTATTTGTTTCTCCTGCTACGTCTTTAAACTCTTGGTTGCTTCCTCTTCTTAACTCTACACTTGCAAGTTTACCGCTATCATCTTTAACCTTAATATCAAAAGAATTCACTTCTGATGCGTAAACATACACTTCTTTTTTATTAGGTGCTGAGTCAGAATATTGAATTTCTACAGTTGGTTTTTCGTTTGTACGTACAACACTTGAAATTGTTGCTGTATCTGTAGAATCATCGTTGTATGTTACAGTAATATTTTGTCCATCTACTTCAATATTTTTAACAACATCAGATTTATTTTCTAATGCAGTACCTTTTTTAGAAGTTAATCTTGCATCAGTACTTGTTTTAGAATATTCAATATTAATTTGGTCTTTAATTTTTTGAATATCTGCTGCTGTTAAGTTGTTAATATCAGCTACACCAATTTTATCTCCATTTAATTCTGGTTGTTGGATGCTATATTTATATGTTTGAGATTTAAGAATAATCTTGAAATATCCCTCTGCATTTACACCACTTCCAGCAGCAGACATTGTCGAACCATCTTTTGCTGTTACACGAAGGTAACGGTCACCCATGGCAAAGTTTTGAGCTTCAGTCTTATTATAGTTAGCATTAGCCATAATAGCTGCATTCGGTTGTCCTGTCATCGCTACTGTTAATGGTGTATCAGTATCTGTAGTAATTTTTTTGAAGTAATAACCATAGTCATCTGTTAATGTTGTGCTATCTACTTCTTTGAATTTTTGATTTGAACCTTTTGTTGTTTCAACATAATTCACTTTATTTGTAGCTGATTTAATTTTAAATTCAACATTAGCTTCTTCTTTATTATAAACGTAGATTTCTTTTGTACTATCATTCGAAAATTCTACCGAATAAGTAATGTCACCCACAGTTTTTGTAAATTCAGGATGCGTCGCTGCAGTTGCTTCTGTTCTAAACGCATTGTTTTCATCTAATGCTTTACCATTACGTGGATCTTTTGAACCTGTATTTTCGATTGAGTTAGAATCAGATTTATTTTCTGTGTTTCCTGCTTTTTTACCTACAGTTGGTTGTCCGTTAGTAGTGTCTACTTTCGGAGCTTCTTTTGGTTTGCTTTTTAACCCTGAACTAACAAACATCACTAGTTTCTGATAAGCCTTTGTCAATTCATCTTGAGTCGTTGCAGAAGCGAGCGTAGACTCAGCAGAAGCCAATTTACTATTCAAAAGAGCAAGGCTTTCCTCTGTTTTATTAGCATACTTACCTGCAGAAAGTTTTGATTTAACTTCTGAAATGTAGTTTTCTAGTTTAATTTTATCCAAAGCTGGAGTTACTGCTGCTTCTGGTTTAGCAGTAGACTCTTCTACACTTGGTTGTACTGCTGGTGTACTTTCTGCTGAAGTTGGTTTATTGTCAGGTGCTGGCGCTGGAGCTTCTACAGATGGTGTATCTTGTTTGCTTAGCTCGTTAGCTGATACAGCTCCATTACCTAAGAACATGAAAAGAGCAGCGACTGCTACACTAGCCGCTCCAAAGCTATATTTACGAATCGAGTAACGCGTGACCTTTTCACGACGTAGACGCTCAGCGCGACTCATAGACGATTTATTTTCCATTAATTTGGATCTCCTTTTTGAAATATATTTTGGATTTTCACATAAAAGTAGCCGTTTCTTAAGCAACGGCTAGTTATTATAGTTAATGTGAATCCTTGCATTAACTATTCTACTTTATTTTTAATATATATGCAACTAATTTGATTTTAAATTTTCGCAAAAAAAAAAAAGCCTTTTGGGAAAGTGAGCGATTTTCAGAAAATTGCCTTTTGTATTTTTTATACTTTTTTTAAATAAATATATGCAATGTTATCCAATCAATCATATAAAAATAGTTGATGCCATTCGGAAAGATAGCGTATACATTTTTTGGTTTTAGTAAAATAAATAAGTTTGATATATAAAAATAGATATTCTCCCCCACAAAAAAGAAATCATTCGGAAAAATTATTAAAACAAAACATGCTACCTAGTTCGATAACATGTCTATTTCTATTTTATAGCAACTCCTCAAACTCAGTTACTGACATACCTAATTGCTCACTAGCAACCTCAGCTGTTAAAAGATGTTGGCGAACGAGATTTAGTAACATAGACAAACTTCCTTCAACTTTCCCACGCTCTAATCCTTTTTCCTCAGCTTGTTCCAAGGCATAGTCCTGTGCTAACAAGGCTTGTTCTTCTCGCATACGTAGTTGACTAAACATTTTCCTATCCTCCTCGGACCAGCTCTTGTAGTCCAGCAGTTGATCTGCCTGACTGATGGCTCGCTCGGGTTCTTGGGTAAAGGGTTTATTCCCGAAAAACTCCAACCACGGCTTGCGAACCTCGTCTTTGCTGGTTTCGCTGTATTTTTAGGTCTTATTTATGACGGTCTTACAACAACGCCTCAAACTCAGCGACGGTCATGCCCAATTGCTGGCTAGCAACCTCTGAAGTCAGAAGGCCTTGACGAACGAGATTTACTAGACCTACTTTTAATCCCTCTTCGATACCCTCTGCTCGTCCTCGTTCCAGTCCTTGTTCAATTCCCTCAGCACGGCCACGTTCAAGGCCACGCTCTAGACCTTGTTCGATACCCTCCGCCCTAGCAGTTTCCAAGGCATAGTCCTGTGCTAACAAGGCTTGTTCTTCACGCATACGTAGTTGGCTAAACATTTTTATGTCCTCCTCGGACCAGCTCTTATAGTCTAGCAGTTGATCTGCTTGGCTAATGGCTCGCTCGGGTTCTTGAGTAAAAGGTTTGTTACCAAAAAACTCTAACCAGGGCTTACGAACCTTATCTTTGCTGGTTTCTCTGTATTTTTTTAATTCCAAGAATGCCATCTTGATCAGATGGTGTTCTTGTCCATTATTGGTGATGGTTAAAACCTCACCTGTCGTATCCTCGCGCATACTAAAGCTATGAAAAGCCAAATCATCTGAGAAATAATTACTGTCCACGATAGCGATAGCGTATACTGGTGCGATATGCTTGTAACTCTGATGAGTGTTTCCTTCTTGCTGGCAAACTTTTTCTAGGTTTTGATTGACCTGACTACACAGGTAAGCCCACAAGCGATTGATGAAAAAATTCTGATGATGAACTTGAATTTCAATAATAACTTGCGTACCGTTGTCTAACTCTGCCAAGACGTCTATACTGGTATAGAAATCCTGAGCCAAGTAGGGTAGAGAAGGCAAGACGTGAATATTACTTCCCTCCGAAATAGTTACATTTTTAGCTGGCAAGTCCAGCATATCACGGATAAATTGACAAGTGATTTCTGGATTGCTAAAAATCTTCTTAGCAACCAAGTCATTAGTCGGGCTGATGCCCGGATGTCTTAGAATCATCCTTTTCCTCCTTTTATTATACCACAGTTTTAAATCTAATTTTGCTAGATTCGATGGTTCCATCTATTTATTCGAAAAGGAAATGAATTGTGAAGATATTTTATCTCGTTTCAACTAAAATATGAGCTTGATCAACAAGTTGTCCATCAACAGTCAGAGTCAGATAGAAATCCAAAGTCTTGTCAGCAGCAAAGTGCAGGGTTGGTAGATGCAAATCTTTTTTGCATTCCCCAGCTTGGAATTGAAGGACTTGAATTTCGTCCTGATAGGCGACACCATGGACACCTGTCCCCGGTTGAATCGAAATCTTAGCCTCTAAAGGAGTATTACTTTCGCTACGTTCAATCCTAAAATGAAGAGTCTCTCCCTTTGTCACAGCTAGACTTTTTTCTGCAAATGCTAGTCCCTGAACAACTTCTTTTTGTAATAAGCTAGGAGTTTTATAAAGGGAAATCTTGGTCAATACAGGTAAATCCTGTGACTCTGTAATCATCACGCACACCTTCTGTGCCTCTACTAGCGAACCTCGCAAGAGGCGCTTATAACCAACTGTAAAGCCTGTACCAAATTCTTGCCAGACACCATCCACCTCTACTTGCACATGAAAAGCAGCGATTCGTTGCCCTAGCTTCAAATCTTCTCTTAACTCAATTACATCAAAAGTTTTAGGTGACCCTAAGTCGAGTTCTAGCTGGATGGGCAAGCCCGCATCGCTTGCCCAAGAGCTACTTTCAAGGCCATCTGTCAGATGGTGACAGGCAAAGTCTGCGGAAAGAGCAGGACCAGATACCTTGGCTCCCAGAGCCAAATCTTCCCTATAGAGCTCGTCACGATAAGCCGCAAATTCATAGAGACGCTTGATATCCTTATCGTCAAATAGACCATCTTGATTCGGCGGAATATTAAGCAAGAGAGGTGTTCCCCTCCCTACCGAGTGCAAGTAGATTTCAACCAACTCCTCAAGTGACTTAGGATCCTGATCCTCATGGTAAAACCAGCCTGGTCTAATGGAAACATCTGCCTCACCGATTGAAAAAATCGTGCCTGAAGGATCCCCATGCTGAAGATAGCCCAACTCTGCTTCTGTTCCCAGTTGATCTGGATTCACCTTTTGCCACAGGGGATCACCTGCGTACCCTCGTTCATTGCCAATCCAGCGGATACTGGTGCCTTCTGTTGAAAAAATCAAGCAATCTCCCTGCAGGCCACGAATGGTTTCAAACCATTTCTCAAATTCATAATTGACCTTTTGAGCGCCCTCTCCTCTGGCACCATCCATCCAGACCTCAGCAAATTTTCCTCCATTGCCATAGGCAGGATTTGATAAAATCTCCTTCAACTGTGCCAGATAATAGGCATTATAGTCCGCTTCTCGCTCCACATGATAGAGAGGACTGTGGGCATCCCAAGGCGATAGGTAGACCCCCATATCCATATCAAACTCTGTGGTAGCTTGGGATACCTCCAGGAGCAAGTCTCCCTCTCCATTCCTCCAAGGACTGGCCTTGACCGAATAATCTGTGTGAGCTGTCGGATAGAGGACAAAGCCGTCGTGGTGCTTGATCACCAAAATCAACTTTTTAAAGCCCGTTTCCTTGAGCACGCGAATCCACTCACGCGCATCTAACCTTGTCGGATTAAAGCGTTCAGGATCCTCCTGACCTGTCCCCCATTCCTGGTCATAAAAGGTATTAGGCCCAAAATGGATAAAGGCTGCTAGTTCATCCTCTAAATAAGCTAGCTGGGTCTGACTAGGCAAGGGGCCATGCGGTTTTATTTCTCTTACCATACTACTTCCTATCTATACTTTTCTTTACTTTTTTGGCATATACTTGCAATTCGGTTAACGCTATGGGACTAGTCAAGCCTTCAAATCGAAGACGAAGGGCATAGGTCTCCACCTTATCAAATTCAAAACGAAGCTCTTCATCCTTGTCGCTTGACACTTTTCGGATAGCTGATACAGGGCGCCAATTCTCCTCTTGCTTGAGCAGAGAATCCTTGTCCAAATGATTGGGAGTTCGAGGCAAGGCAGGCTCATTCCCTATGTAATAATCAATAGAGGTCGGACCAACAGCAACATATTCTTGATTTTCAACATAATACAAGGTCACGTTATCCACAAATTGCGGTTTTAAAATCCCTGCATCTCCAAACAGAATGCCCACGCTGGCTTGCTCTGACTTGGTAATCCAAGTATTGGCTGTCGATTTCTTCCTAGCAATAACCTTGTCATTGAGGTAAGAGGCTGGGTGATTAGGCTCTGAATGGGAAGCAAAGACCAGAGGCAGGTTAGACCCTGTCCACTGATTGGAAATGACTTCCCCATCTACACTAGCAGCTGTCACATGAATAGTGACTGTTGCTGGCAACTCACAACTCGCTACTTGCCCTGTGAGAACATATTCTCCTACCTGAGCATAGATTTGAGGATCAAGTTCATCCCAAGTCACCTTGGCAGTATCTCGTCTGCCATCTGATAAGACTAGCTTGACTCGCTCTGGTAAGTGTGGAGCTTCCTTGACAAGCGTCCAGACACTTTCAGGCTCAATAGCGTAAATCCCTTGGACACAAACCTGAGCCGAAGCCTTTAGATCCAGCCCCTCAAGATGACCAGATACCGTAAATTCATGAAAGCTTTCCAAATCTTCTTTAGGAATTTCCTCCCAGACAACCTTGACTCGTTTTGCACCGCCTGACTCATAGTCCACCAAGACCGAGGACGGAAACTGTGGATAAGTCCCCTTAGCTGTATACAAGCGAAGTGGTCGTACAGACACTGCTCGGCCTAGTGAGGTATTTTCTGCGACCTGCAAGTGAGTTTGATAGGTCTTCCCTTGATAACTAGCACGGATAAGCAAGTCACCTGCAGACAAGCAATGAAGCACTCCCTGCTTGATAATAGCATGGGCACTGCCACTCGTCTCCCAAATCACTTCACTATTCCCCACCTTGTTCACAGGGTTATCCACAATTTGTGGATAAAGTCCAATGGCTGGGGAATCTCCTTCTTGTAAACCTGTCTGCTTGTCCACTCGAATCTCAAACAAGCGCTTATTTTTCACTGGATGGTAAGGCAAAGCTTCTCCCACTAGAAAATCAAAACTTGCTGGCTCTAGCCTTCTAGCACTGGATTTTACTCTCACTTGACCTGCCTGAGCCAAGCTTTGAACTAAAACAACACCCCTGCCATGAAAGGCTTTTCTCTTAAAACGACCATTCTTCTGAGCCTGGTAACGTTCACGACTGGCCTGTCTACCGTTATCCACACCCACAATGCGAGCAGGGCCTGCAATTTCAAAATGAAGTTGATTGGAAGCAGTCGACACCCAATTTCCATCCTTGTCCAATACATCAAAATAGAGATAAAGGAGGTCTTGTCCATCTGGTTCCAGTTGTGTTTTCTCGGCATGTAGCCCGATTTGAACTGGCTTACCTGCAGTCACCACCCTATCTTCTGCCACAATCTGACCTTGACGGTCATAGGCCACAGCAGACAATTCTCCTGGTTGATAAGCCAAACGCCATTCGAGATAGAGTTGGTCAGAACTTGCTCCCTCTTGGTATTTTCTACCATCTGAGGTCCATTTTTCCTGAAAGGTCTTCCTACCTTGAGATTTTTCATTTAGAAATAGCTCTACAGAACCAGCATTCGAATACACTCGAACCGGGATATCCCCATACTTATCCACAACTTGTTGATAACTCTGGTGGATTTCCCAATTCCAATGGGGCAGAATATGAACCATAGGATGCTGATCTAGGTCCAACCACTGACTTTGATAGAGATAATAGTCATTCTTAGGAATCCCTGCCGTGTCCACAAGCCCAAAATAAGAACTCTTGACGGGCGTGTCATTTTGATTGTGCCAAGGAGTCGGCTCACCGATATAGTCCACTCCTATCCAGATAAACTGACCTGCATAGTCTAGCCGATTTCTATCTGCTATCCAAGCAGCCATCGCCGTCTTCCCCCAAGGAACCCGATCATTGCCATAGTCCGACTGTTCAAAATTCCGCACGCGACGATTATCTCCAACCCATTCCTTATCTGGTCGAAAATAGCTGTCACGCGTCCGTGTAGCCGATGAGGTTTCGGAACCATAAAGACGCCACTCGGGATGTCTTTTTCGAATCCCATCAATATTATCTTCCGAGTAATTCAAACCCACCACATCCAACAAATCAGCTATCTTTTCATGACCTCCAGAACCATCTCCGAAGCGGAACTGGTCCATTCCCATAGTCACAAAACGGCTATCATCAACCTCCTTAACCCTTCCTAGCAAGCGTTTGATCGTCTTCAATGAATGAGCATCTCCATTTGCTTCGCTGACTTCATTTCCCAAGGACCACATAAAAATGGCTGGATTGTTCTTGCCACGCTCAATCATAGTGCGCAAATCGTAATCGGACCAGAAATCGCCTGCTTTCGCTTCTGGATGAGTCGCTTCTTCCTCAAAAAAGCGACCATAGTCATATTCTTTCTTGCCCCCATACCAGGTATCAAAGGCTTCTTCTTGGATGAGTAGGCCCATTTTGGCAGCTAGATTCAGCAAAATACTACTAGCTGGATTATGGGTAATTCGGATAGCATTGACCCCCATTTCCTTCATCTGACGCAATCGTCTCTCAGCAGCTGACCTGTTTTCCACAGCTCCCAGCGCTCCGTAGTCATGGTGCAGACAAACCCCATGAATCTTCAACCAGCGACCATTTAGAAAGAAGCCCTTATCCGCTTGCCAATCCATATAGCGGTAACCAAAAGTCTCCTCTTCTTCATCAACTAAGACGCCATGTTTATAAAGACGAGTCTTCAATTGGTAAAGGTGAGGGGAATCAATATCCCAAAGCAAGGGTTGAAAAATTGATATTACTTGTTGGAAAGCATATTTGTCCCCAGACTTAATCACTACAGAGTCTGTCGCCTGCCAGTCTGACAGTTGTTGTCCATCATACCAGATACTCTGTTCCAAATATACCGAAACGGATTGAGGCCCATCATTTGAAACCTTGCTTTCAAGCTGGGTTTCCACCCAAGATTGTCTTTGCTCCTTAAGCTTAGGACTTTTTATCGTAATCCCATACAAATCCAGATGCACCGAATCTGTGACCAACAACTTCACTTCTCGGTAAATACCGCTACCCGAATACCAACGACTGCTAGGTTGCTGATTTTCCACAAAAACTGCAAGCTGATTGGCCATCCCATCGTTTCTTAGATAAGGTGTGATATCATAAGAAAAAGGTGTATAGCCATTTGGATAATAGCCCAGCACTTGTCCGTTGATATAGACTTGAGCATTCATGTAAACCCCATCAAAGAGCAAACGCACCGAAACAAGGCTGGCATCTTCTTCCAAGTAAAACTGCGTCCGATACCAGGCCTGACCCCCATTTAACTGACCACCCTCATTTTGCGCTGGCGAATAATGATCAAAATCATTGTAAATACTCCAGTCATGGGGCACTTGAATGGCCTGCCAATTTTCCCTCTGAAAATCCGATGCCAAGGCCTCTTCTTTCCCCACCTCCTGGCTAAAAAACCAGTTATTTCGTAAAATTTCTTCTCTCCTCATACAATCATTCCTCTTTAAACGACTCGATTTACTTGACTATAGCACAAAACAAAAGCGCTTTCAACACTTCCTCCGTCACTCCCTAAATACTCAGAAAAGATTCTATAATTTGTGGAAAAGTTTGAAAATAACTCCATGTTCCTATAAACTATCATTTTCAAGAAACAAGATCATACTCTTCGAAAGTCTCTTCAAACCACGTCAGCGTCGCCTTACCGTGCGTATGGTTACTGACTTCGTCAGTTTTATCTGCAACCTCAAAGCTGTACTTTGAGCAACCTGCGGCTCGCTTCCTAGTTTGCTTTTTGATTTTCATTGAGTATCAAATCTGACAAGAACCAAAAAAACACCTCTCTGAATATTCATTCCAGAGAGATGTTCCTTTTGTCTTAGCTATTATAAATCGACCGTCTAAAGTCATCTGAATCTTTGAGATAAGCTTTATAAATCGCTTTTTTCAGTTTTTGAACTGGAGTTTCGATAAAGCTATAGGTGCGAGCAGTTGTATTGCCTGCCTTAATCTGTTTCAACTCCTCTTGGACAGCTTTCTGCATCAAGTCACTTAACTTCTGACCTGTCAGACTTATTTGTTGACCTTCATATTGGATTGTCAAAGGTTTCAATTGATCAATCTTAGCTACTCTTTCCTTGAACTGTGCTTTTTTGAACTCAGCATAGCTCTTACCATTCAAAATGTTATTAAAAATGTAAGTATCAGACAAAGGCTTGTTTTCAGCCTCTGCTGCTTCTTTAAACTGATTTGACACATAAGGAACAAATCCTTCATAGTAGCCCAAAGCAGCCATCAATTCAAAGGCTTGTTTTCTAAAGGTGATATCCCCACTCATACCAGAGTCATTTTGACTAACACCATAAATAGTATCAAACATATCAACGGTATAATAACCATTTGCTGCAATTTTACCTTTATCCGTAAACCCAGCAATGATATAACGATTGACCAGGATATGATTGTCAATCAAACTATCAATATCTGTCAATTTCTTGGCATCTTCTAAGGTCAGTTCTTGAATCTCCTCACTCTTATGAGTCGGTTTAACCGCTGTATTGCGGTAATCTACCCAAGTTCTAGGACCTGTTGAAGTAATCGGCATTATTTTTTTGAAATAACTCATCTTGTCTTCTGCAGATAAGTTTCTACTTGCCTCTGCTTCTAGATAATCTAGAGTATAAAGGACATCAAAACTTCCCTTCATGTAAGATTGCAAATCTTCTGCCGTTTTAAATCGATCAGGTGTTTTATTGTAAAATCCATTCTTATCACTCTCATCATATACAAAGTTAAGATTGAAATAAGTATCCTTTTCTGGATTATAGGAATTTTCAAAAATACCACGCGCATAAAACTCTGCTCCTGTACCATCTCGACGACCGTGATTATTAAACAAGACCGTTCTATCTAGTAAGTGCGTCATTTCATGAGAATAAGTCGCTGAACCTCTATCATCCAGAACCCTATCTATAAAGTAACGGACACCTAATCCATTAGCCTCAGCTCCCACCTTACTTACTGGAGAATAGTAATTCATAGGAGTCATAAATTGGTCGACTCCCTTATCAGCTCCACTACCAGAAGCTGGTGACCAAGTGCTATCAATCTGGGCATTCGAATTACTTGTATATTTCTTCATCGTATCAATAATCAAGCGATTTGTCAGCAACTTATCACGATTTTCTGGTTTTGTTATACGATAAAGAGTATCAACATAGTTGGCTTGTTGTACACCCGCTTTTTCAATTAAAGACTTGACTCTAGCAAGCTCAGCCTGATACTTAGTTGGATTAGACTGGGCAAGAGAAGTATCTATATAGGAACCAATATTACCGTAAGTAATCGTCGCCATATTACTAATCACGTAAACATTTGGTTCTTTCACATTCAAAAGTCCCAAAATAGCAGCCATATTGGCCTCTTGTTTACGAGGATCCTTTTCCCCAGCGGTCAACTTGCTATACAGCCCGACATGCGCTGAAGGATTTTCCTTAGATGGTTTTTCAACAATCATAGCTTGGCTAGATTTTTTAAGCCAAGTATCCGCATCATCTGACGTAAAGAGTTGGCGATTACTGTCTAAAAATTCCTTCAAGCTAGCCTTACCTGTAATGGTAGATAAGTATTTTGTAAATGTTTGAGGACTATTGGTCAATTTCATCTCTTCATAAGACATGGATCCTAATTTTTTCAAACTATCCAAGGCTGTCATTGTCTTATTGCCAAATGAACTTGGATTAAAGGCCAGAATATCACGAATATTCGTGTCCCCAAATTGAATATTATAAAAACGATTGATATAAGACAGTCCCAACAAAATCTGTTCTTTGTATTGCTCCAGCTCTTGTTTGACCTTACTGCGATTTTCAGGGGTATCTCCTATAATCCCCAAAGTATGAGAGGCAATCTTTTTGAAACTTGACTCAGCTTGCGTCTTCGTCTGATCAAAGCTTTCTTGAATTGACAGTTTTTGAAGATACTCTGTGCGCAACATATCTTTGACCTCTTGGTCAGTGATATTTGGATGTGTTTTTCTGAGCAAGATTTTACGCATGGTAATATCTCGAGGATCATGGGTAGGCTCTAACTGTGCTTTTAGTTTACTGTCATGTAAGAAATCTACTGATCTCGCGCTTGTGGTAAGAACAGACACATCCACAGCATCTTCTCTCTCACTATTAGCTGGAAGCAAGTGTGGTTTATCCTCCTGACTACCAACTAAAACGACTCTCGGTTTCATTGGTTTTGTTATTTGAATCGCTTCTTGAGGATTAATCAATTCACCAGTTTGTTCATTGATAGCGTAGGTTCTGGTAAGTGTATTCTCACCAACTTCTCCTTCAGATGCTACCTTTTCTATATTTTTAGCAAGAGAAGGATCCTCTCTCCGCTCCTCAGTAACAGAAATCGATTGTATTACTTTTTCCACATTACCAACTTGAATCACTTTATCGACTGCTGGATTTACTTGTCTAGTAGTGTCAGATACCGTCACCTGACCTGTTGCCTTATCCAGTTGATAAGTCGTCCTAGTTTCCACCGAACCATCACGCCCTGCAACCGCTACTTCCTGTCGTCTGAACTCCAAAGCAGGATTCACCTGGTAAATCGTTTTATGAGATAGAACAGTGGTTTCAACACTCGGTTTAGTTCCAATTTCTACAACTTGATCAACCTTGTTAGCTACTATTTTGACAGTTTTATTCTCAGAAATATTTCCACTCGCTTGATCTTTAGTATAGGTAGTAGTAACTTGTTCTTGTCCCTCAACACCCGAAATTTTTACTCTTGTAACACCGGGGTCTAGTGCCTCATTCTTTTCATAAATAGTTTCATAAGGAACAGCTTTGGTCTCTACTTTGGTCTGAGGAAGTTGAGTGTCTTCTTTATACTCTGGGAGAGCCTCCTGTATCTCAGGTTCACTGGAAACACTACCTTCATAAGACGGAAGAGACGGTTCTACCAAGGACTCACCGGAAACACCGCCTTCATAAGATGGAAGAGGTGGTTCTACCAAGGATTCGCCGGAAACACCACCTTCATAAGAGGGAAGCATTGGTTCTACCAAGGACTCACCGGAAACACCACCTTCATAAGAGGGAAGAGATGGTTGGACTTCCGGGGCTGTGCTTATGCCATTTTCTTGAGGTTTCTTCTCTTTTGTCCCGACCAGAATCACCTGAGTAACTGGTTCACGAAGCACTTCTCTCCCTACTTCATTTCGCGTAACAATACCATCGATAACCCTTACTTCTGTTAAGATTCGTTCTTGTCCCTTGGCACCTTCTATAGAAATTCTTTTTTCTCCCTTAGCCAGAGTTGGGTCAGACTGCAATTGAGTTTCAAACTCTATCTCCACTACCCTAACTTCCAGTTCTGACTTGTCTTCAATAACAGTTTTCATTCCTTCATCCGGTACTTTTTTAGACTCAATACTCATACTTTTTTCAGGAGTTGGATTTAAAACAGGCTCAACTGCGTAAGATGGTTGAGGAGATTGCACAAGATCTTTAGTCGAGCTAAAATGAGATGTAGTCTGTGGTACAATCTTCTTAGATTGAGGTTCTGAACTTTCCTCCTTTTGAGATAATACTGGCGACTCTACCTTATCAACAGAAAGTTCCTTGCTACCACTATCTCTCACCAAATAATATCCCGTAAATTCATATCCTTGGACTGTTTCAGGACTTGGTAAAAACTGACCTTCTACTCTCTTAACAAGGGCTGGTTGCAATTCTACCAGATTTTCAAAAGCAGAGATGGATGCTCCCCAACCACCAACAGCAAAGACGCTCACAAGGAAGTAAGACGCTCCCTTTTTTCTCTTGATTAAAGTGAAGGAAAGCAATAATAATCCTGCTCCCAAGATAAACATCCCATTATTAGAAAACAGACCTGTTTCTGGTAATCTTGTAGCCAATTTTCGATAGACAAAATAGTATTCTTTTCCCTCTTTTACCTCAATTTTATTCTCTTCAAACCATTGCAACTCAGATTTCAGCTTTTCAGATAAATCCTGCTCATCCAAATAATGACTTGAAATTAGTGTTGAAGTCGTTTCTGCAGCCTGTACGGGTTGAGCCCCCATACCAGCAAAAAATAAACTCGTTCCTAGCAAGACCGAACAAGCTCCTATTGTATATTTCCTCAAAGAAAAACGCTGCTTTCTCTCAAATTGAAATTCTTTCATTCCATATCCTATCATTCATTATTACTGTATATTTAGTATATCAGAAATAGTTTGTATTCACAAATCTTTCTAGTTATTCCCTTATCACTCCAAGTTAAGGAGGATAACATACAATAATTTTTATTTAAATGTATATCAATGTTCTTTGCTTTTCTTAACAAACGCAATGCAAAAAGAGCCTGTTGCCAAGCTCTTTGTACTCAATGAAAATCAAAGAGCAAACTAGGAAGCTAGCCGCAGGTTGTACTTGAGTACGGCAAGGCGACGCTGACGTGGTTTGAATTTGATTTTCGAAGAGTATTAGTCTATTATTTCTTCTCAGCACGAAGGGCTGACAAGATTTGTGTACGAATATCATCTACACCATTTGGAGTATTTGGTAAAAAGATAGTTTGATTTCCTTTAGAAGCAAAGGTATTCAAGGTATCCAAGTACTGGTTGGTCAAAAGGATGGACATGATTTGTTCTTCTGTCATGCCAACATTGGCTTCCTTGAGTTCTGTGATAGACTCTGCCAATCCATCCACAATCGCCTTACGTTGTTGGGCAATCCCCACACCATGAAGGCGGTCTTTTTCTGCTTCGGCTTCAGCTGCAGTGACAATTTTAATTTTATCAGCTTCCGCCAATTCTTGCGCTGCGACCCGCTTACGTTGCGCCGCATTGATTTCATTCATGGATTGCTTAACTTCTGCATCTGGTTCAACCTTTGTAATCAAGGTTTTCACGATAATATAACCGTAAGTAGTCATTTCTTCCGCCACTTGGTGTTGAACTTCAAGGGCAATCTCATCTTTTTTCTCAAATAATTCATCCAAGGTTAATTTGGGAACAGAAGAGCGAAGAGCATCTTCGATATAAGATTTAATCTGAGATTCTGGACGCATGAGTTTATAGTAGGCATCTGTCACACTCTGCTCGTTGACACGGTACTGAGTCGCTACATTCATCATAACGAACACATTGTCCTTGGTCTTAGTCTCAACCACAATATCACTTTGCAACAAGCGCAACTGAATCCGCGCTGCAATCGAGTCAATTCCAAAAGGCAAGCGAATATGAATACCGCTATTGGCAACCTTTTGGTATTTCCCAAAGCGTTCAATAATCGCCACCGACTGCTGACGAACCACATAAACTGTACTCAGTGTGACTATCAGCAATAGGAGCACACAAACCACCACAAAAATCATCAAAAATGTTGTTATCATCGCGACGACCTCCATCATTATTTTTTCCTGTATTATAGCACATTTAAAGAATGCTGTGCAGTTTTTACTGCGATTTTTCCTGAAATGTCAATAATTAGAGGTGAATTGTCACATTGTCGTCTAATTCCTGGCTAAAACAACTCTTTATAAAAAGCAATTGTTTCTTCTAAGGTTGGCATAAATGGATTTCCTGGTGCGCAGGCATCAATCAAGGCATTCTTAGAAAGGTATTCAAAGTCAAAGTCTTTTTCTTCAATACCAAGCTCAGTCAGTTTCTTAGGAATACCTACTGTTTCAGACAGTTTCTCAATTTCAGCAATTGCATAATCAGCACACTCTTCATCTGATTTACCTTCCACATGAAGTCCCAAGGCCTTGGCAACATTGCGGAAAGCTTTCGGAACACGTTTAGCATTTTCACGTTCGATAACTGGTAGCAACATGGCACAGCAAACACCGTGTGGCAAATTATATACTGCGCCAAGTTGGTGAGCCATTGAGTGAACATAACCAAGACCTGCATTATTAAAGCTCATACCACCAAGGAAGATGGCATTGACCATACCTTCACGCGCTTCAATGTCGTGTCCGTTTGCTACTGCACGAGGAAGGTATTCCTTGATAAGCTCAATAGCTCCTATAGACAGTTTCTTAGTCACATCATAAGCACCAGGTGTTACCAAAGCTTCAACAGCGTGCGTCAGAGCATCCATACCAGTCGCTGCAGTTAATCCTTTAGGCTTAGAGAGCATCAATTCAGGGTCATTGACAGAGATCAAGGCAAGGCTATTCTTATCAACCATGACCATCTTAACCTTGCGTTCTTCGTCAGTAATGACATAGTTAATAGTGATTTCTGCAGAAGTTCCTGCTGTTGTATTGATAGCCACAACTGGCAAGCCTTTTTTAGCAGACTTATGAAGCCCCTCATAATCCTGTGGTTTTCCACCATTTGTAGCTATGATAGAGATACAACTAGCTGCATCCTGTGGAGAGCCCCCACCAAGACTGATGATAAAGTCACATCCATGCTCTTCCAAAGCAGCAACCCCATCTGTAACATTCTTACAAGTAGGGTTTGGCTCTACATCACTAAAGATGACATATTCGATTCCTTCTGTATCTAACGGTTTTAAAACCTTAGGCAAAATGTCACTTCCTTCGATGAACTTATCTGTTACCAAAAGTGCCTTTTTATAGCCAAGTTCCTTGATATAAGGACCTACTTCATTTACAACACCTTTACCAATAAGGTTGACTGCTGGAACGTAAAATGTCGCCATATAATTTTTCCTCCTGCGCCTCCGCGCTATTTACTTAACATCATTATATTACTTTTTGTATTCGTTTTCAAATATTTGTGAAATATTTAACAAATGTTTTTTAAAGGAGTGAAATTTGATTGTTCTTTATGAGATTCTTTTCCATCAGCAAACAAAGCAATTAGAACAGATTTTGAAATCATAGCATACGAGGGCTTGCAAGAACACTCTAATTTCCCCTCCTCAATTTAATTAAAAAAAGAATGGTTACATATGTTAGAAACCTTATTCACAATATTTCTCACTCCGTTGTTTATCCAAGTACTACCTGAGCTTTTCAAGCTGTGATTCAATACAAGGAGTAGACCGAGTGACTAATCGCTAAGATACGTCAAAAAAGCCCTTAACTACTGGCATAGTTAAGGGCTTTGGTATTCTAATGAACCTTATCCGATAAAATTATTCTAACATATAAGCCCAGATACTTCAAGAGTTTTATTCATTGTTTAAAGTTCCTTAGGTATCTGAAAGGTCTATAATGAAGTTGACCATCTAGTACCCAAAAACCGACTAGCTCTCATGAACTAGTCGATTTTCTCATCAATGCGCCAACATTTCTTGGGCGATTTCTTGTCCAGATAGGTTATCTGGGTAGTAGGTTGGCCAGTTATCCATTTCTTCAAAGAGAGCTTCTTGGCTTGTGCCTCCAAAGAAGATATGGAAATGTTCTGCCTTAACTGGGGCGATATTGTGGTCACTAAACTGAACATATTTGAATTGTCCAGCGTCAGCATCTGTGGCTTCAAAGAGGAAGCGCACGCCACGATTGCCTTTCTTGTAAGTCAAGATTTTCTTACCGACATACTTGTAAGTGTATTTCTTACTTTGTCCACCTTGAACAAATTCCATAGTGTTATCAGTGATATTAATCTTAGTCACATCTGTCTGATAGCCTTTTGTATAGTAGGCCTTGTACTCAGCCTGGGTCATCTTACCCGTCAACTTAGCCTTGTAGTCAAAGACTTGGTCAAACGTGCCATCTTCAAGGAAAGGATAAACTGATTGCCAATTACCTACATAGTCACTCAAGGTGCGGTCCTTGACATCTGGATCTTCAAAGTAACCATTTTGAACTGTCTTGGTATCCTCTGCCTTTTCAGGCTCGATTGCTGGACCTTCTTGGTCTGTTGTTTGTTTTAAAGCCTTGAGGTTTTTCTCCATGATTGAGATGTAATTTTCTCCAGCCTTGGTGTCCTCTTCTGTCAGACTTTCTAAAGGATTGAGGACATCAGTTTTGACACCTGCCTCTTTTGAAAGTGTGTTAGCAAGGGCTTGTGAGGCATTTTCTTCAAAGTAGATATAGGCAATTTTATTTTTCTTGACATACTCTGTCAATTCTGCCAAACGAGCAGCTGATGGCTCTGCATCTGGAGAGAGGCCTGAGATTGCGACTTGCTTGAGTCCATAGTCCAAAGCAAGGTAGTTAAAGGCTGCGTGCTGAGTCACAAAGCTCTTTTGTTTAGCTTGAGACAAGCCTTCTGCATAAGCCTTATCCAAGGCTTGCAATTTTTCGATATAGGCAGTAGCATTCTTCTCAAAGATCTCTTTTTTATCAGGATAATCTGCTGACAAGCTGTCACGGATGTGCTCTACAAGTTTGATGGCACGGACTGGTGACAACCAAACATGGGGATCAAACTCATGGTGATGACCTTCTTCTCCATGGTCATGGTCTCCCTCTTCTTCCTCGCCACCTGGCAAGAGCAACATATCGCCAGTCGCCTTGATGGTTTTCACCTTTTTCTTATCCAAAGTATCTAGCAATTTAGGGACCCATGTTTCCATGTTTTCATTTTCATAAACGAAGGTATCTGCGTCTTGGATTTTGGCAACTGCCTTGGCAGACGGTTCGTATTCATGGGGTTCTGTACCAGCACCGATGAGGAGTTCTACATTAGCAGTATCTCCTGCGACTTGCTTGGTAAATTCATAGACAGGGTAAAAGGTTGTCACGATATTTAGTTTGCCATCTGCCTGTTTTTGATTGGAACAAGCCACTAAAAACAAGGCACATAGACTGGCTAGCAATAAGCTAATTTTTTTCATGTTCTTCTCCTATTTGATAAAACGTCTTACTAAACTGATTAGCAAAAAAACAGTTACAAAAATAATAGTAATACTTGCACTTGCAGGTGTTTCTGCATAGTAGGAAATGTAAAGTCCTGCCACCATTCCCAAAAATCCAATAGCACTGGCTAGCAGCATAACCGATTTAAAGTTTTTCCCCAAACGCAGGGCAATACTAGCTGGCAAGACCATAATGGTCGATACCAGAAGAGCTCCTGCTGCAGGAATCATGAGGGCAATAGCCACCCCTGTCACCATGTTAAAAAGAATGGACATGGTGCGAACTGGCAAGCCATCCACAAAGGCCGTATCCTCATCAAAGGTCAAGATATACATTGGACGAAGGAAGAGGAAGGTCAAAATCAAAACAACCGCCGCAATGACAAAGAGGGAAATGACCTGCTCTTCGCTGATAGTCACAATCGAACCAAAAAGATACTGGTCCAAACTCATAGAACTCGAGCTTTTACCCTTGCTCATGACAATTAGAGAAACAGCCAGACCTGTTGACATGAGGATAGCTGTCCCGATTTCCATAAAGCTCTTGTAAACCGTACGGAGATACTCCAAAAAGACCGCCGCAATCAAGACAATGGCAATAGTGGAAATAGTCGGAGAAATCCCTAGAACCAGACCAAAGGCTACACCCGAAAGTGAGACGTGGCTGAGGGTATCACTCATCAAACTCTGACGGCGCAAGATTAGGAAGGTTCCTAATACTGGCGAGAAAAGACTCATGGCAATAACCGCCAGAAAGGCACGTTGCATAAAGTCATAAGATAATAAACTAAGCATGGCCCACCTCCTGATCATTCTCATGAACGTTGAAACAACGCCATGGCGAGTCTTGGTTACGGACTAGATGAATATTGCGGTCCGCATAGTCCTTAACTTCTTCAGGGTCATGAGTAATCATCAAAACAGCCTTGCCATGATGATGGGCGCTGTGGTGCATGAGTTCGTAAAATTCATTTTTACTTCCTGCATCCATCCCCGTTGTCGGCTCATCTAGGATAAACACATCTGGATCCGAAGCAAACATACGTGCAATCACCGCTCGCTGCTTTTGTCCCCCAGATAGAGACCCCAAGCGTTTGTCTCGGTGTTCCCACATGCCCACTGAATCCAGACTAGCCTTAATATGCTCCTCATCATGAGCATTCAAACGACGGAACCAACCCTTTCGTGGATAGCGGCCCGACTTGACAAATTCATAAACCGTACTTGGAAAACCAGCATTAAAACTGGCAATCTGCTGGGGAAGGTAGGCTATTCTCAATTTCTTACCCTGAGCATTTGTCTTTGAAATAGTCACCTTACCAATGCGTGGCTGAAGGATTCCAAGACTGGCCTTGATGAGCGTCGTCTTAGCCGCCCCATTTTCTCCCGTCAAGGTAACAAATTCCCCACTATCAACACTATAATTGATATGCTCGAGAACTGGCTCCTTATCATAATAGAAGGATAAATCCTCTACCGTAATATATCTCATTATTTGATTTCTCCTACTAAAGCAGTCAAAAACCGCTGAATTACTTTTTGTTCATTTGGAGTAAACTGAGTAGCCACTTGTTCATAGGTTAAAAGTGTATGCTCATGGTGATGATGATGCTCCTCAGCAATCGGACGAGCCAAATCAGTCAATTGATAAAAAATCACACGCGCATCCTTTGGATCCTTGGAGGTCTCCAACATTCCTTCTTTTACTAAGGATTTGATAGCTTTAGTAATTGCGGCCTGACTAACATTGAGACGATGAGCCAACTCTGAATTTGTTAAAGATTCCTCTGATAAGAGCATGAGGATATGCTCTTGGGTATTGGTCAGGGCCACGTCGCTAGTACAATTCCCTATTAAAATCTCGTGCTGGTTTTCTGCTTGCAAAATCACTTCATTCAAAAAGGCATCTATATCCTTTGCTAGCTGTCTCATATCTGACTCCTTTCCTTATATGCTTCTCTATTTTCAAGAGAAAATACTATTCTGTAGAATTTTGTTTACCAGTTAATTATATCACAAGCAAAAAAAGAGTCAAGAAAAAACGTGAAAAGCAGTTTCATTCTTGAACTCTTCCATATTATTATCTATTGAAATTCCTTGACATCTCCATCGTAGAGCGACCATTCTTTACTGAAAAAGCGCTCATTTAGATGGTAGGTAGGAGCTGGTGTAGGATTGGATAGGAAAGGATCAACTGCCTTGTCAAAAGCCAACCAACCCAACCAACCAAGGTGAATGGTGTCCTTCATAAAGAATGGTTCTCCACCATCCTTAGAAAAATCTGCTATATTAGTGAAGCCTTGGCTTTCTAACTGATATCGAATCTTCTGTACTGTTTGTTGATACATATCCTCTCGTAAGCCAGCATAATCCATCCATTTCTTATTAACAGGTGGAATGATAAAAATCGGGTTTACCTTAGATTTGGAGAATTGGGTTAAAACCAACTGCAAGTCATTATATTCTGGAGACTTGAGATAGGTATAAGTTTTCTGAGAATCCTTTAATTTCTTAAAATCCTTCTTAATCTGCGTATTATAGAAATAATTTTCCATTCCAAGATCATTATTAGACGTATTCTTTTCTGCATCTGCTTTAACAACATCTTCTATGGCTTGATAAGAAAACTGATCTGGTAAGGTTTTTAAATACTTAACTACATGTTTATCATAGTTGACATAACCTCTGAAAGAAAATTGACCAAAGAATATCGACTGTCTCTCATTAAAACGAGACATTAAAGCAACTAAATCATAATCTGTTTCTGAAAGAGATTCCCCTTTAGCCAATTTCATAATCATGTCTTTATTAGCTACATGAGGATACTGTTGAAGGAGGCGACTTGCTGCATATTGACTTGCTTGATCTCCCGACTGATTTTCTAAAAAACTAGTTAACTGATCACCATTGAAATACTGTTGAAAAGCTGCTGGTTCGTATCCATTTTTACTAAACCACTGAGGTGAAATAACAAAGACAGCTGGCTTATTTTCCAATTGCGGTAACATCTGTTGCATCCCAAAATACTGATTAAGAGAGGCGGCTCCTCTCTGACCTAACAAATAAGGTCTATAGGAACGATTGTATTTTTCCGCCAATACTGAAGGATGGGCACTATCAAAACGTAACCACTCACTCGAGCCAAAAAAAGGAACAAATCTTAAATCAGGATCTGACAAAGCCCTAACTTTTTGAAATCTTTCTTTAAAACTATCAATTGTAGTTGCTGCTGCCGATCGCTTTTCCTGTATGATATCATGAGCACTCCCAGTAGGGAAGAAGAAAATCAAGAGGTAAACCAACAAACCAGCTGTTATGATCGGTCCAAAGATCATCCATAAGCGTTTAAGCATTTTGTAGCTCCACAATACCAGCTATAATTTTATTAGCTGTATTCCAGTCATCACGACCAAACTCTGTTACAGGGACACGAATGTCAAAACGGTTTTCAATCTCCACAATCAACTCAACCGTGCCCATGCTATCCAAGACACCTGCATCAAAAAGATCTTCATCCATCATGTCAGAAACATCTTCCATAAACAACTCATCAATAATTTCGATAACTTCTGATTTGATATCCATATTTTATTTCCTTTTATTTTTTAAACCATAAATCATTCAAAAATCCAGAAAAGATTAAGAATGACAGCATGACGACATGGAAGGTGACAACCATGCCAAGCAACTGAATCCAGCGATTCTCAGGTAGAGCAGGCTTCCCTGCTTTTTTCCGTTCCTTATTGAGCGTTTTTTTCTTACGAATCCAAGCATCATTAATAACCAAGCCTAATCCATGAAAGAGGCCATAGGCGATATAGTACCAGGTCACACCATGCCAAAATCCCATAATCAGCATATTTACAATGTAGGCTACACTTGAGGTTACATTGCGATTTTTAAAGACCTTCTTTCTGGTCAACACCATGACCATTCGCATAAAGATAAAGTCACGGAACCAGAAAGAGAGGCTCATGTGCCAACGATTCCAAAATTCCTTTAAATCCCTTGATAAAAAGGGCTTATTAAAGTTGATAGGGCTACGGATTCCCATCAAATTTGAAATGGCTAAGGCAAACATAGAATAACCTGCAAAGTCAAAGAAGAGTTCCAGACCAAAGGTATACATAACTGCCAAGGCATAGAGGTTAAAGAAGCCACCTGACTGCAAGGCTAAATTCTTCAAAGGAGGCAACAAGGTCTCTCCTAAAACATGAGCTAGGATAAACTTGTATAAAAAGCCCCACATGATATAGCGAACAGATTCATCCAGCATATCCATCAACTCATCTCGCTCAGGAATGGTCTGATAATTTTCATTAAATCGCTTAAAGCGATCGATTGGACCACTTGAAAAAGTCGGCATGAAGAGAAGAAAGCGGAGGAATTCCCAGAAGGTAAAATCCTTAATCACTCCATCTCTCAGCTCGATGATAATTCCAACCGAACGAAAAGTAAGGTAAGAAATTCCCAAAAATCCAAGCAAAGACTGCGTTCCATTGATAGCAGGCTGCACCTTGACAAAGATAATCGGAAGGAGAGACAGAAAACTAACTAGGTAGAAAACCCACTTGCCATCCTTACTTTTTCGATAATGCTTGTAGAAGAGTACGAGCAATATTTCCCAACAAAGATAAATACCTAAAGCAGCCAATTGATTGGTCTTCCCACCCACCAACATAGTGACGATAAAGAAGAGGCTAACCAGCACTTCATACCAGGCAAAGCGTTTCTTAAAAAATAGACCGATAAAGATGGGTAAGGTTGCAGCAATCACATAGACAAAATACTGAGGATTGCCATACGGCTCTAAATGAGGAAGCTGTTGAAAGAACTCCATCATCTCTTGTTCACCTCGTTAATCAATCCTTTAATGTCAATTTTCCCATTTGGAGTCAGTGGCAAACTGTCTCGATAAAGGAATTTAGACGGCATCATATAGGACATCATGATATCTGTTAAATCTTCCTTGATAGCCTTGGTAATATCAATATCTCGCTCAAATTGCTCACGAACACCATCTTTTAAGATGACATAAGCCAATAGATTTTGCACCTTGTGGTCCTTGTTATAGCGCGGGACAGCGACAGCCGACTCAATAAAACGAGACTTGTTGAGGTTTTGAGAGACATCTTCTAACTCAATGCGGTAACCGTTGAACTTAATCTGGAAGTCCATACGTCCGCCGTAGAGAAGCAAACCTTCATCTGTCATAGATCCCACATCGCCTGTGTGATAGGCTGGCAGTCCTTCAAATCCAAAGAAGGCTTCTGCTGTTTTTTCAGGATTATTCATATAACCTTTTGAAACGGCTGGTCCAGAAACAATGATTTCTCCCTGTTCGCCATTTGGCAATTTATTGCCTTCCTCGTCAATGATAAAGGTTGGAGAATCAGCCTTGGTATAGCCGATTGGTAGGCGTTTGAGAGTCGCTAGCATCTCGTCTGTCACAGCAACTGCTGACAAGGCTACTGTCGCTTCTGTTGGGCCGTAAGCATTGATAATACGGGCATTTGGGAAACGTTCGCGTAGTTTTTGAGCCGTTTTAATCGTCAATTCTTCACCATCAAAGTAGAAATGCGTGATACCAGGCATTTTCTCACTATTAAAGTCTTCAGACAACATGGCCATATCCGCAAAGGATGGTGTTGAAGTCCAGATAGCGATTGGCAATGAAAAGATGGTCGCAAAAAGTTGTTTAAAGTCCTGTGTAATGGCAGATGGAAGAGCGAAAAGTGTACCACCAAGTGCCAAGGTCGGTGCCCAGTACATGACAGACAGGTCAAAAGAATAAGGTGGCTGAGCCAGCATTTGCGGACGACTTGGCGTCGCAAATTCCTTATCCGTAATCATCCAGTTGGTAAAGCTGAGGAGGTTATCATGGGAAATCTGCACTCCTTTTGGCTTACCAGTTGTACCAGAAGTAAAGATAATGTAGTAATTATCATCGCCCTTGACTGGATGCGTGATTTCATAGTTATTCCCTTGGGCAAAGGCTTCTTGAACCTGAGCTAGATTCATTATCGGTGTAGAAACTTGCTCCAATGGAAAGTCTGAGATGGCAATAATCAAACTTGGCTCTGCCACTTCTAAAATAGCCGAAACACGCTCCAAGGCCGAATGGCTGTCAATTGGAATGTAGGCATGACCTGACTTAGTCAAGGCTACAAAAGTTGCCAACATTTCATATTCTTGGCCACCAAAAACGACCACAGGAGACTTCTCTGGCAAGCCTAGTTGGTCGATAGTTGCAGCTAAACTATCCGAATCAGCCTTTAAATCGCCATAAGCGTGTTCCTGCCCTAAAACATTATAGACAGGATAGCTAGGCTGGGTCTGAGCAAAATGCTCAATGGTTTCAATCATATCTGCTATTGGTTTATTTGACACAATAGGAATTCTCCTTCAAGTTAAAATTCATTATAGATAAAGCTTCCTTGACCCTGTCCAAGATAGCTAAAGAAGTAAAGCAGCCCTAGAAAGATAAGAAAATACAAGGCTGTCCGACCAAGAAAGAGGTACAATTCTTTTCTCTGTTTCATCAAGAAAAACCATTCATTTCTGTAATTTTTCGCTAAAATAAGAGTGATTCTTACTAGCTTATTTTTCTACCATTGTACCATTTTATAGGGTAATTTTTCAATTGTTTGCCGTACATTTTCACTGCATTTAAGCTAATTTTAAAGATTATGCAGTTTTTCTATGTATATTTTAAGTAGAGAAGTCTAGGTAAAAACTCCATTTCAGTAGAAAATGAAGTAATTATCCCCATAATAAAACACATAATATCAAGTTTTTTCAACACCTGATACTATGCGCTTTTTTGATTTTTAAAGACTTTTTAACCAGTCTCTCATTTAAAATAATCTCGTCTGATATAAATTAAAATAGCTTCTATCATCAGACAAATGGCCGATAGCCAAAAACTGATGCTAATACCAAAATTTTCAGTAATATAGCTCATTAGCAAAACAAATACCGAAAATGATAGTGTTGAAATCACTTCCAGAACGGAATAGACATTAACCAAGTTATTTTCCTCTACTGTTTCCTGAAGAAATACACTTTCAGGAACTTCTTTTAGTTGCGATAACATACCAACTAAAGCTGAAAATAATAAAAACATCTGTGCGTTTGGAAAATATAGAATAGTCAGTGTCACTATTACCATGCCTACAAGAGAAAAAAGAATACTTTCCCATTTAGCAGCAAGAAACTTTTCAGATAGCCTAAAAGCAATTAAGCCACTAATTATAATCCCGATAGAGTATGCTGTATTAGAATATCCCCAGTAACTTTCCGTTTCATTTAATAGCTCAGTTACAAAGACAAGTATGATAGAAGAAACCCAAATCGTATTTGAGAAAATTTCCAATAAATTTGCTGATACAAAAAGTCTTAATCTAGGATCTCTAGCAACTAACTTCCAACCTTTGAGTAAAATTTCAAGATTAGTTTCTGAATCTAACACCTCCACTTCAGCCTTAGGAAGCAATAACATCAGAAAGCTAGAAATGATATACAAGATTAAAATGATAAACGTGGTAGGTAAGAGACCAATTGTTGCAAACAAGAGTCCACCTAATCCCCAACCCACCAATTGAACAGCTTCACCACTCATTGATAAGGCTGAGTTAGCCTTGCCCAAATCGGTTGCATAGCGTGGCACAATAGCATAGGAAACGGGTGCTGCAAAACCATCTAATATGGAAATTACAACAACAAATAGATAGATCACCAAAGGCGCTACTGATTGCATTACGGTAAACATTCCTACCAGTATCGCCAATAATATAGTCTTTCCAAATTGGGATAAAGATAAAACCCTATTTAGCGCTAACCTTTTAGTAACTAAAGGAACTAAAAGACTTGCAACAAAAGAGGATATTCCTATTAAAATAGGAACTAGTGATGTGGCAATTACTGATTTTGAAATAATGTATATGTTAGCAATGATGGTTACTCTAAAGAAAATATCTGCTAAATTTGCAAACAATTGAGAGACTAACAACTTGATAAATGAATTAGACATACAGCTCTCCCATCTTTATTTCCAACTTTGGAATTAAAATTTGATTTTTAATATTTTAGCATAAAATAACAGAAAACAAAAGTGAGGTTTTTCACATGAAAAAGAAAAAGCTATTGCCTTTATTATTCCTACTTTTTAAAGGAAAGATTATTATCGTTGTTGGCTAGCTCTAAGAAGTTATACTCAACGAAAAAAGCCTGAGATCTTCATCTCAAGCTCTATCAAAATAATTGTTTTCTAAATTAGAAAAGTGAGAATACAAGCACGGCCAAGGCTGCACCGATAACAGGTCCTACAACTGGAATCCAAGCATAAGACCAGTCTCCGTCTCCCTTGTTTGAAATTGGCAAGATACTGTGCATGATACGAGGGCCAAGGTCACGCGCAGGGTTCAAGGCATAACCTGTTGTTCCGCCTAGTGATAGACCAATACCGACAATCAAAGTTCCGACTGCAAATGTTCCTATACCTGCCTGAAAATCGTACAGCCCTAAAGCAAAGATTGTCAACACCAAAACAAAGGTTCCAAGGATTTCACTGATCAAGTTAGAAACTGTATCTTTGATGGCTGGCCCAGTACTGAAGGTTGCTAGGATATTGCCTGCATTTTCTTCTGCCTCATAATGCGGTTTGAATTGCAACCAAACCAAAATCTGACCGAACATGGCCCCTGCGAACTGAGCTAGGATGTATGGGAAAACGGAAGCCCAAGGCAAACCACCTTTTAAGGCCACACCAATCGTCACAGCTGGGTTTAAATGAGCTGGACTGAGCTTACCAGATACAAAGACTGCAACTGCAACCGCAATTCCCCAACCCATAGTAATCACAATCCAACCTGAGCTGTTGCTCTTGGTTTTAGGAAGAACCACACCTGCAACAACACCATTTCCTAGAAGAATCAGGATTAAAGTCCCCAAAAATTCTCCAAATAATTCATTCATCATCTTTCTGTCTCCATTAAAAAGAAGGGACGGGCGACAAGGAATGCTGCCCTCCACCTCTTTTCCTTTTTCTTAATTTTTTAATTCTGCTAAATCGTTGTTAGCGAGAGCTGCTTCGACATCCGCACGGTAGCCTGCTTTTTCTTCTTCTGACCAGTCATAGAATCGTCCCATTTCATCCAAAACTGGCTCAACGATACTATCCAAGCTATCACGCATAAAGAGCATGTGGTTGGTACGACGAAGGAGGAAGTCAACTGGGCTAAGAGCCAACTCGTTACGCATTGCATAGTGAAGGGACAAAGTATCTGCCAAACTGAGTCCTGGCGCTTGTTCCAAGCTGTGAGCAAGAGCAAAGACTTTCGGTGCATTTGAACCATAGAGATTTGCTAGGTAATGAGCTTCCTTGCTATCCAAACCACGTGACACTCCAAGTTGCGCAAAGGCTTCGATTTCTGAGTCCACATTTGCTGGATTCAATTCTCCACCTGAAACAGGGTAAGTCTTAGAGTTGATGAGTTTAAAGCTACGGTCAAATTCTGCTTTGAGGATGTCGACCACGCGCTCCATAGCTCCTTCAGCCATCTTACGGTAGTCTGTGATTTTACCACCAGCAAGAGTCAAGAGTCCATTATCATCACGGTCCAAGCTCGAACCACGAGAAACTGCAGATGGGTCCAAATGTTTCTCAGAAGTGCTGCTTTCAAGCTTGCTGACAGCAGACTCAACATCTTCACGCGTTTTTTCTTTAGATAGATAAGATTCAACAGTCGCAATCAAGTTGTTAAAGCTTTCATCACTGATGGTTCCATTATTTCCGCCATTGTAGTCAGAAGCGCTATTGCCTGCGATCAATGGACGAAGACCTGCCCAGCTACTTTCGATATCATCAATGGTAATGTTAGCTTCTGGGAAGCGGTTGTTGACAATACCAAGTAGGTAATCTACATCTTCCTGCGTCACTTTTGGATGTTCCAAATCGCCTGTGTAGTCTGTATCCGTTGTACCAAAGTAAGTCTTGTTTTCACGTGGGAGAACAAAGACCATCCGACCGTCACCCAAGCCTGTGTCAAAGTAAACTGGCTGTGAAACCTTGATCTTGCTTGAATCCACTACCAAGTGAACTCCCTTGGTTGGACGCATTTGTGAGAATTGTGTTCCCTTATTAGACAAATTGCGTACCTTGTCGCTCCAAGGACCTGTTGTGTTGATTACCAGACGTGCCTTGATTTCAAAGACTTGGTCTGTCAACAAATCACGAGCTACCACACCTGTAATCTTGCCACTTTCGTCAAAGAGGAATCCTTCTGCCTTCACGTGGTTGGCAATGAGGGCACCGTCTTGGTTGGCACGTTTGATGTTTTCAATCACGAGACGCGCATCGTTGTTACGGAAGTCAAGATAAACTCCACCTCCTACCAAACCTTCTTTCTTCAAGTTTGGCTGGCGTTCCAAGACTTCTTCCTTGCTCAAGACCTTGTTGGCAGCTGGCGTGTTGTTAACTCCTGCCAAGAGGTCGTAAAGGTCCATAGCTACTTTAAGACGGAAGAGGCTAAAGGTCGCTCCTTCTTCATCGTAAACTGGCAAGAGCATTGGGTCTGGTTTTGGAATATGAGGTGCAATTTGTTGGACCACTGCACGTTCTGAAACCGTATCTGATACAACTTCTACGTCAAATTGCTTAAGGTAACGCAGACCTCCGTGAACCAATTTAGTTGAACGGCTAGATGTTCCTTCTGCGAAGTCTTGCATTTCAATCAAACCAGTATCTAGACCACTAGCTGCAGCCTGCAAGGCTACACCAGCCCCTGTGATTCCTCCACCGATAATCAAGAGATCCAAGGTGCGTTCCTGCATTTTTTTAATTGATAATTCACGTGTTTTCTTTGAAAATTCCATTTTTACACACTTTCTAACTGAGTCGCTTTATTCTTCCAGTATTAGTCGTCTACTTCCGCAAAGACTTGCGTTGCTTTTACAGCCTTCTTCCAGCCCTTGTAGAGTTGTTCCTTGCGCGATTCGTTCATAGATGGTTCAAAGAGTTCTCCTGTCTCATTCAAGAGTTTCAACTCATCCAAGTCTTTCCAGTAACCTACTGACAAACCTGCTAAGAAGGCTGCCCCCAAAGCTGTTGTTTCCAAGTTTTTGGCGCGTGCGATATCGATTCCCAAAATGTCAGCTTGGAACTGCATGAGGAAGTTGTTCATAGCTGCACCACCGTCTACTTTCAAGACTTGGATAGCTGTCTGCGCATCCACTTGCATGGTGTCGATGATGTCACGCACTTGATAAGCAATAGATTGCAAAGTCGCCTTGATAAAGTCTTCTTTAGTTGTTCCACGAGTTAAGCCAAAGACAGAACCGCGAGCGTTTTGGTTCCAGTATGGAGCACCTAGACCTGTAAAGGCTGGAACGACATAAACTTCATCGTTGTTGTGAGAATCACGAGCGTATTTTTCAGATTCTGGTGAATTTTCGACCATGCGAAGACCGTCACGAAGCCACTGAATGGCACTTCCTGCGATGAAGATAGAACCTTCTAAAGCATAGTAAACCTTGCCATTGATTCCGTAACCAATCGTTGTCAAGAGGTTGTTTTCAGACAACTGCATTTCTTCACCAGTATTCATAATGATGAAAGAACCTGTTCCATAAGTATTTTTAACCATACCAGGTTCAAAGGCCAACTGTCCAAAGAGGGCTGCTTGTTGGTCCCCAGCCATACCTGAGATTGGGACTTCTCCACCATAGAAATGGAATGGGGCTGTCTTACCGTAGATTTCAGAGTTAGAACGAACTTCTGGAAGCATAGCCTTAGGAATGTTGAGGATTTCCAAAATCTCATCATCCCATTTAAGTTCTTTAATGTTATAAAGCATGGTACGGGCTGCATTTGAGTAGTCGGTCACGTGAGCCGCACCGTCAGTCAATTTCCAAACCAACCAAGTATCAATGGTACCAAAGAGCAATTCTCCTTTTTCTGCTCGCTCTTGAGCGCCTTCTACATGATCCAAAATCCAACGAACCTTGGTCGCAGAGAAGTAAGCATCGATGATCAAACCAGTCTTTTCATGGAATTTTTCCACATAACCTTGGCTTTTCAGTTGTTCAGCCAGAGGAGCAGTTTGGCGTGATTGCCAAACGATAGCATTGTAGATAGGAAGCCCTGTTTTCTTATCCCAAACGACCGTTGTTTCACGCTGGTTGGTAATCCCGATTGCCTCAATCTGACTTGGTTTGACACCACTTTCGATGAAAGCACCCGCAATAACTGACTGAACAGAGTTCCAAATTTCATTGGCATTGTGCTCAACCCAACCTGCCTGAGGGAAAATCTGGGTAAACTCTTTTTGACTCGAGCTAACCTTTTCTCCTTTTTTGTTGAAAATAATGGCACGAGAACTTGTTGTCCCCTGGTCAATGGCCATGATGTATTTTTCTTGTGACATGTGCTGTCCTCCTGATAATGATCTTGAGGATGTCTCCTCTTTACAGTAACTAGTATACAAAATAAAGCGCTTTCTTGTTTATCAACTTTTTTTAATTTTTAAAAAAATGTGAGGAGATTGTGTAAATTTCACAAAAAAGACCTGGAAGCACCAAGTCTTTTAAGTGAATAATAACTGACGAATCCCTGCCAAATCTTCCATATCTAAGTCGTTTTTTAAATAATAAACTGGGGTCTGTTCCTTCTTATAAATAGGGTTATTGGTAACCAGCAAATCATAATGTCGAGTTCGGTCATAGGCTTCAATGGTAATAAAACGATTGTATTCCAAATACCGTTTCAAAATGGCTGCCATTCTTGAAAAGACAAGAAAACCAGATGTCAAATCCAGACCAATCCGCATATGCTGGCCACCATTTTCAGCCATATATTCGATTAACTGGAGCCATTCCCAGAGAATTTTCTTATCCAAATCCGTCCCCTGCTGAAAGGCAGGTAGAGCATGAAAAATCTCCTCTGTCGTTCCCCTAAAATCATGTTCCATCAGCAAATAAGGATGACGATTCTCTAACTGGTACTTGTAGCGGTCCTGTAAAATATAGCCCTTATAGAGATAGACTTGGGCACAAAGCTGACTGAGTTCATAGGTGACATGGTCCTCTGTATAATCACCCAGCAACTCCTCCTTCTTCATTTCTTGAATCAATTGCGTCAGCAAATCTGCCAACTGCCCTCCAAAACCAAGGATATACTCCATAGTATGAAGAGGAAGAATGCGATGAGATAGGAGGAAAGAGAAGAAAATTATCATCTCACCATCCTCAGTTCCTAGAGGAAGGTGTTGCCCAGCGAAAAAGGACGGAGCCTTTCGATGCAAACGAAGGTAAAAAATATTGTCAAAATACCCTCGCATTTTCTCTTCTATGACTTGAAACTGACAGGCATTGGCCCGAAGACGTTGCTGACTGATGTGACTCCACAAAACCAAGTCCAATTTCTGCCCCGAAGACAAACTCGCACCGCAGATTTCTTCTAGTGTAGTAATTTCCTGCTTTCTCTCTGGTTTCTGCATGTGACCTTCCCACTCCTGACTGGACCAGACCTTGCGGAAAAGACAGAAATAGAAATAGCGAATCTGATGCTCTGGGCCTCGCCAACGTCCATTTTGGATGGATAAGTCAAATTCTGACAAAATCTGATTTAGACTGGCTAAGTGGCGGCCAAGCGTAGCCTCACTAATCATCAATTCTTGAGCCAGCTGATGGGCTAAAAACTGTTGGTGGTAGAGAAGATAGACCAAAATCTGATATTTAACAGCATTCTCCAAAAATAAGCTCCGGATATCTCTCCCCTTGGTAGCTGCACCGATTGACAGACGCAGATTTTCATCTTCTAAGTGAATAGTCAGCTCTAAGCCACTATCCATAGCCCTATCATTGAGCAGGGTGACATATTTGGTTAGGGTTGCTTTTGAAAATCCTGTCTCCTCTATTACAGCCTTGACGGTCGTCTGAGACTCTTGTAATAGAAAGGAAAGGATTGAAAATTGGCCAGATTCAGCCTTTTCCATCAAATCTCCTAAATACATTTGTTACCCCTTTCATTTTCTACCTTAAGCATAGCATAAATCTTACAAATGCTGAAATAATCTGTTTCTCTTTTTATTTTCATGCTGATTTCCTGGTCCATTATCCTGAAAATCAGCAAACACACGGCTCCCCCTTTGGGCATTTTTATGCTAAAATAGTAGCTATGGATAAAATTATTAAAACAATATCAGAAAGCGGAGCCTTTCGTGCTTTTGTCCTTGATAGCACAGAAACCGTCCGCACTGCTCAAGAAAAACACCAAACCCAAGCTAGCTCAACTGTAGCGCTTGGTCGAACTCTTATCGCTAGCCAGATTCTCGCAGCCAATGAAAAAGGAAATACCAAACTAACCGTTAAGGTACTGGGATCTAGCTCTCTAGGTGCTATTATCACCGTCGCTGATACCAAGGGGAACGTCAAAGGCTACGTTCAAAATCCTGGTGTTGACATCAAAAAGACTGCAACTGGTGAAGTCCTAGTTGGACCTTTTGTTGGAAATGGTCAATTCCTCGTTATCACAGACTACGGTACTGGAAATCCTTACAACTCTATGACTCCCCTCATCTCTGGGGAAATCGGTGAAGACCTTGCCTTTTACCTGACTGAAAGCCAACAAACGCCTTCTGCAGTCGGCCTCAATGTCCTTTTGGACGAAGAAGACAAGGTTAAGGTTGCAGGTGGTTTCCTAGTTCAAGTCTTGCCAGGAGCCAAGGAAGAAGAAATTGCTCGCTTTGAGAAACGCATCCAAGAAATGCCAGCTATCTCAACGCTTCTCGAAAGTGAAGACCATATCGAAGCCCTTCTCAAGGCTATCTACGGTGACGAGGCCTACAAACGCCTATCCGAAGAAGAGATCCGTTTCCAATGTGACTGTAGCCATGAACGCTTTATGAACGCTCTTGCTAGCCTTCCAAGCTCAGACTTACAGGAAATGAAAGAGGAAGACCACGGAGCAGAAATCACTTGTCAATTCTGCCAAACTACTTATAACTTTGATGAAAACGACCTGGAGGAACTCATTCGTGACAAATCTTAATACACCTTTTATGATTGGCAATGTTGAGATTCCCAATCGTACCGTTTTAGCACCTATGGCTGGTGTCACCAACTCAGCCTTTCGGACCATCGCAAAAGAGCTCGGAGCTGGACTCGTTGTAATGGAAATGGTCTCTGACAAGGGAATCCAATACAACAACGAAAAAACCCTGCACATGCTTCATATCGATGAAGGCGAAAACCCTGTTTCTATCCAACTTTTTGGTAGCGATGAAGACAGCCTAGCACGCGCAGCCGAATTCATCCAAGAAAACACAAAGACCGATATCGTGGATATCAATATGGGCTGCCCAGTTAACAAAATCGTGAAGAACGAAGCTGGCGCTATGTGGCTCAAGGATCCAGATAAGATTTACTCTATCATCAACAAGGTCCAGTCTGTCCTTGATATTCCACTTACTGTCAAGATGCGTACCGGCTGGGCTGACCCATCTCTTGCAGTAGAAAATGCCCTCGCTGCTGAAGCTGCAGGTGTTTCTGCCCTTGCCATGCATGGTCGTACCCGTGAGCAAATGTATACAGGTCACGCAGACCTTGAGACCCTTCACAAGGTCGCTCAAGCTTTGACCAAGATTCCATTTATCGCCAACGGTGATATCCGTACTGTCCAAGAAGCCAAACAACGCATCGAAGAAGTTGGTGCTGACGCAGTTATGATTGGCCGCGCTGCCATGGGAAATCCTTACCTCTTCAACCAAATCAACCATTACTTTGAAACAGGAGAAATCCTACCTGATTTGACCTTTGAAGACAAGATGAAAATCGCCTACGAACACTTGAAACGATTGATTAACCTCAAAGGAGAAAACGTCGCAGTTCGTGAATTCCGTGGCCTCGCTCCTCACTACCTCCGTGGGACATCTGGCGCAGCCAAACTCCGTGGAGCTATTTCACAAGCTAGCACTCTGACAGAGATTGAGGCTCTCTTGCAATTGGATAAGGCATAAAATGGTTCATACTGCTCTACTGATTATCGATATGCAAAAAGCATTTGATAACCCTATCTGGGGAGAACGGAACAACCCTCAAGCTGAACAACAAGCACTGAGGGTACTGGCATACTTTCGTAAACACGCTCTTCCAGTCTTACATGTTCAACACATATCTGACAATCCCCAGTCGCAATTTCATAACAAACAAAATCAGGAGTTTAAAAGTGGATTTGAACCAGTTGCTGCAGAACCTGTCTTTCAAAAAACGGTTAATAGCGCCTTTATTGGAACAAATCTTGAAACATATTTACGAACAAATCAGATTTGTCATTTAGTCCTTGTTGGTTTGACCCTGCCTCATTGTGTATCTACTACGACACGAATGGCAGCAAATCTTGGTTTTGAAGTCACTTTACTAGCAGATGCTACTGCCAGTTTTACCCTATCTAACAAAAACGGTCAGACCATCTCTCCTGAGACTATCCATGAGATTCATCTCCTTTCTCTACAAGATGAGTTTGCTCAAATTCTTACTACAGAAGAATTTTTAACCCAAGTACAAGTATAAAATAATCCGTCAACTCTTATTGAGCTGACGGATTTTGAATGCAGTAATGTAGTGAACCAAGACACAAATAGGTAAATTTGGACCTTATACTCTTCGAAAATCTCTTCAAACCACGTCAGCATCGCCTTACCGTAGGTATGGTTACTGACTTCGTCAGTTCTATCCACAACCTCAAAACAGTGTTTTGAGCTGACTTCGTCAGTTCTATCTACAACCTCAAAGCAGTGCTTTGAGCAGCCTGCGGCTAGCTTCCTAGTTTGCTCTTTGATTTTCATTGAGTATTAGAACCGATGATTAACAATTATTCATAAATGTCTATAGATTCACTCATAACTGACCATACTAGTCTACCCCCTTTAGAGCACTAATCATGTCAATCTTTCTCATACGAAGACTAATAAAATAAGCAGTCCCTAAAGATGTAAACCAAACCAATAACGTAGCAGAAGCAAGGACATACATACTGACATAAGCGGTATACTCAATTCGAATCGTCGAAAATGTTGCTACATATTCTTTCAAAAACCATATGCCTAAAGGAATTCCTACTAGCCACCCAATAAAGGTAGTTAGTATAGTCTCAAAAAGAGTTACCATCTGTAGATATTGATTAGAAAATCCTAATACTTGCAATGTAGCATAGTCTCTCATTCTCTCTACAAAGTTTAAAGAACCTAGATTATATAGAACAATAATAACAAGTAATAAAGCAAAGCCAATAATCATTAGAAATACACTCATTAAACTAGCTACAAAATCATAGGCATTTTTTTCTTGACTCCCTTTTTCAATGACAGATAGAACACCTTTGTCTTGCTTAATAGTGTCTTGATCCACCTCTGACCCAACTAATAAAGTATGGGGAGTAAAATCTCCCCCTGCTTTTTCAAAGACTCTAGCATGAAGATAAGCCCCTTGATTGGTTTCACTTGTGACAATCCCTTTTACTTCAAACTTGTAAGTATGACCATCTTGATAAGGAGTTACAGTTAAAACATCTCCGACTTTAATACCTGCCAAACGGGCAAATGATCTAGTTACATACAAACCATCATCTTTCAAAGATTCAGCACTCTCTGTTTTTGCTTGTATCATATCTCCATCATCAAATATAATCAATAAACGATTGTATCCATCATCTGGACTAAAATGTGCTTGTGAAATTTGTACACCTTGCCCACCATATTTAGACTTAGAAGTAGGATAATCCGCCACAGTCAGTCGTTTTGAGTAAGAAAAATCTTCATTATATGCCTTATCAACAAGATGATTCATAGATACAGGCATACCAATTCCAGCAATCAGTAACATCATACTTCCTGCAACTCCCACGATTCCCATCAAAACTCGAATACGATTAAACGAGGCATCACGAATTGCCCATCTTGAAGGATAAGAAATTCGTTGCCATATAGGGGAAAATCTTTCCACAAAGACAAATTTAGCAAGTTTTTCTTTACCTCTTAAAAATATTGCTGGTAAGCCTCTAGCTGACTCTCTAGAAGCTAAATAGGCAGCTAAAATACAAATTATAATGACTACAATACCAATGACTATTGATGAAGATGAATAAGAGATTTGCCAATTTGGAAGTGTAAACATTGACTTTTGAGTTTCTAGTACAAACCATGACATCAAAGGAGAAATAGCAAAGCCTGCTAAACTACCTAATAAACTTACTACTAAACCAAATAAAATATAATGTAAGCCGATAGCCTGATTTGAAAAACCTAAAGCCTTTAATACAGCAATCTCTTTTGTTTGACCATCAATCAAACGCTGAATGGTTGTAAACATAGCCAAAATAGCTAACAAAATAAAGATAAAAGAAAATAAGTAAGATAAATTCCTAATTTGCCCCACTCGATCGGTAGCTTCTGATATTTCAGTTAAACTTTTTTGATCTTGATAAGAAACTAAATCGCCCCCAAAAATAGACTCTAAATCTCCTCGCAAATCCACCTTAGAACCGTAAATTTCTAAGGCATTATCTGACGATAAACCCAAAATTCCTTTTGCAATTTCATTATCTGCAATATAACCATAGGCATCATTGTCAGGATTTGGAGCTATATATTCCATGCTACCTGTAAAATAAATCTTATCTGTCGCCTGAACAAATCCTACAATTTCTAAATCTATCTGTTTCCCCCTTGATGAAATAGAAATTGAATCTCCAATCTGTAAATGATTCTTCTTCGCATAATTCCCATCAATCCAAATCGAATCTTGTTTTCCCTCAGAAAAAGGACTTCCTTCTGTTACTGTAACCAGTTGATTATCTGTAATCGTTTCAAGATTGATTCGTCCGTCAGTCTTGTCTAAACGAACAATATTAGCAAAGCCTTTCTTTTTACTGACAACTTTTTCAACAGAAGATAAGAGTTCAACCTGCTTGATTTTTGATTCATCAATTTGTCTCGCTTGAACCCAAACAACAGGAAGTTCAGATTGTTTCAAATAACTCTCTAGACTCTTTTCAAGTCCATGCCAAGCTCCTTGTAGCCCTACAAAGATTAATACACTTAATAGAGACATCAGAAAAACAGAGAAAAATTGTTGCCAATTTTGCCGAAGATCTCTTAATAATTTTATATGAAGATACCTCATCCCAGCACCTCTTCATTATTCTCTATTTTTTCAATACTTCCATCTTTCAAATATATCACTCGATCTGCAAATTTAGCAAACTCTCTATTATGTGTAACCATTACAACTGCAGCATTCCCATTTCTAGAAACTTCCTTCAATAAAGTTAAAATACTATCACCTGTCTTTGAATCTAACGCTCCTGTAGGTTCATCACACAATAATAGACTAGGCTCTTTAGCCAATGCCCTTGCAATTGATACACGTTGCATTTCACCTCCAGAAAGTTGATTAGGAAAATTATTTTTTCTATGAAGTAAACCAACTTGATCTAAATACATATCAATTTCTTTATTGTTTTTCACTAAATTGGCTGCAATACCTATGTTCTCCTTGGCCGTTAAACTTGGAACTAAGTTATAAAATTGAAAAACAAAACCAATTTTATCTTTTCGATAAGCAGATAATTCCTTATCCGTAAACTTTGTTACTAGTTCCTCATCAAATATAAAGGTTCCTGATGTCGCACGATCCATCCCACCAAGTAAATTTAGTAACGTACTTTTCCCTGAACCTGATGGACCTAAAATAACTGTAAATTTCCCTTTCTCAATAGAAAAACTAACTTGATCCAGAGCACGAACTTCTTGCTCTCCTACCTTATAAATCTTACTAATATTTTGAAACTGAATCATACATACTCCTAATATCTTGTCATAAATTTTATTTTTTCCTTTAATGTAGGCTCTTCATACTGCTCTATGATACGTTTAGATACTGCTTCCCTGTTTTCTCGTATAACCTTTTCAGCTAAGGAAATAGCCTCATCTACTGGAACAACTATTGGCAACTCATAATGTTGAATGATTTGATTTAACCGTTCTTCCTGACTACCTTTGACACAATAAGGTGTCAGACCCAAATTCCTATAAGCTTCATATAATTCCTCATCTGATAAATTCCGATACTCTTCAGATACTGGTCTATGCCCATCTGGATCCATTTCAAACTCTACTGGTAGATGGACAACATCTGTATACCACAATTTCGCATGATTCTTAGAGACAACTCCATAAGCAGTCAAATATTTTTTAAAAAATGTTCGACCAGGAATACCTAAAATAGATTTCATCAATCGATGAACGAATGCTGAGCCTGGATTAATTCCTACCCTCATTCGAACAGTCCCGTAAATCCATTCATTCAATACTGAACCATCTGATAGAAAACTTCCATGTTCCTTGTATAAAATTCCTTCTGTACGAATTCTCTCTTCAAAACGCTTTAATCCCAGTGCCATTAACTCAGTTGATGACATATCCTGAAATCTTCTGCCAGGATATAAATCTGTCAAAATTTCCCTCGCAGATAAAGCGTCAATTAAGGGAAGTCCCGTTGCAATCGAAAGAGCTGTAGCAGTTGTTGTCTTACCCGTAGAATAAGTACCTGATATGACTAACCTTAATTCTCTATTTCCCATCACTGTCCCCCTCCATCAGGTAATTTTTGAGCTATTTTACTTTTGAAGACTACCTTATGATCTATATCATACCCAGACATTTCGTAGATTTTCCAATGTTCTTCTCTAATTTTTAACAATCTATTTTTCGAAACACTACCACTAAGCTCTACTACTCCGTTCAAAATTGGTGAATCCAAGTCTGCACTTACTTGCTTCATCCACATGGTATTGCTCTCCTCCCGCGATATCTCTTCGATATGGTAGGCTAACATCTCTGCCATTTGAGAAAAAATAATCAGAAGTTCTAACAAACTATAATAATTCTGTTCCAGACTACCTACACCACTATATTCAACATCTTTGATCAATACTTGCTCTGCTTTACAAGATATACTACTATCTGAAAATTCAACATCGTATATATCATGTTGTCTATCTCTTAAATGCGTTGATAAAAAATCTCTACCTTGTTCTCCTATAGCAGCTACATTTTCCATACATTCTAATAATTGATAGCCTAAACAAACTTTCATATCCATTACCAAGCAATCAAATTCAATCACTTGGTTCGTCATTTTGAAATTTTGTAATTCTAATTTTAAATTTACCAATTCTTCTATAGCTTTTATCCCTGACTTTATCTCAAAATGGCTTAACCTATACTGATTTAAGCTCACTCCCATTCTTTTCAGTATTTCACTTCCAAATAAATGAGCTAATACTATTCCATCTAATGTACTCAGGTGCTGCTGTATGATTTCAGATTGTTTACTAGACCACAAACCTTCTTGATGAAGAAACCCAACCCCTTCTAAAATATTTTTCAACTTAACTTCATAAGTCGTCCTCTTATGCCCTCTACCAAAATAGCGATTTCTATTATCTCCAAGTAAATAATCTACTGTTAGCATATCCTTCTCCAATCTATTAAACTGACTCTATCTTAAACAAAAAAAGACAAGAAAGAATCCGTAATTTACGAAAACCTTCTTGCCTTTTTAGGATAAAATTATAAAGATACGAGATTTAATCGAATAGCCTCACGTACAGCTCCAACTCTACTCGTCACTCCCAACTTTGAACAAATATTTGAAACATGAGTATCCACTGTTCTCCTGCTAACAAATAAACTATTTGCTATCTTTTCATTAGAATATTCTTTTACAATAAGTTCCAATACACTTAACTCCGTATCTGTCAATAGATTATTTTCTTGCTTTTCTAACAAACCATCTGGGATAACGTGATTTCCCTTATAAACAGCATAAATTGCACTTTTAACATCCAAATAAGAACTTTCTTTGGGTAAAAAAGCTTGAATCCCAAAATCCATCGCTCTCTTATGTAACAAAGTGTCATAAAATCCTGATAAAAGAACTATCTTGGGAACTGTATTCAGAAATCTATTTATCTGACTAATAACATCAAATGCCGTTACTCCTTTCAACATAAAATCCATAACTAGCACATCTACCTTTTCATTCTTAAGACAGAGAAGTAAATCTGCTACTTCTGTATAGGACCCAACAATTTCAAAATCATCTTCCTTTAAAAAATAGTTCTCCAATCCTTGTAATACTAAACTGTGATCATCAATCAAAACCAAACGAATCATTTTTCTTCCCTTCTATAGGTATTCGTATCTTCACACTTGTAGGTTCAATATTTAGCTGAACAGTTCCCCCCAATAAATGAACCTTCTCTACAATTCTATTTAAACCAAAATGATGTTCATTAGACTGATAGTTTCCCTTAAAAATACCATCATCTGTAACTTCAATAGATAAAATCTTTTCTTTTGTAGATAAATCTACAGTAATTTCTCTAGCATTCCCATGAAGAATACTATTATTTACTAGTTCTTTAACTGTCCTTAATACAAACGTGCCCACTTTATCATTAACTTTTTCTTCATCTATTGAAAAAGTTGTCATAATCGAAACAGTTTCCATCTTCATGAATTGATTTAATATGCTAGTAATAGATTCTTTCAACCCTAACTCATGCACCATTAAAGGATAGATATTGGAACATAAATCTCTTAATTCAAAGACAATATCATCCAACATCTCTAATAAAGCTCCCCTATTAATTTGTTCACTAATTTCTAACTGCTTTTTATAATAAATAACCTTCTGAATTGTAGTATCATGTATAAACGTTGCAATTTCTTCCCTCTCTAATTCAGTAGCTACAAAAGTATGAAAACTACTAAAGATTCCCTCCATTTTATGGCTAATCAACATCATTTTCCTTATTTCAGGTAACAAAGCTAGCGAAAAAAGAAAAGTGTAAAGAACGAAAAAAATTGGAGAAAATTCTCTTAATAGCAGACTAAAAAGAATAATTAGACTAGTAAAAAAAACGGCAAATATCAAGTTATATATGAATGGATTCCACTTCCAGGCAACATATATCAGTCGTTCTAGTATCAAGTTATTCACAATAGAGAACAAAATAAGCAACAATAGAGGAATACTATAAATAAACGAAACTTCCTTACCAATCGGAAAAATATATCCAAAAAATAGAGGAAATAAGGCCAGAACTGCTAAAAATAAGGTATGAATTGGCAACATTTCTCTTCTCTGATAGTAATTTATAAGCATCTTTAACAGTAGGATAACTAAAAAGAAAAATACTAAATAAAATACTCCCCTAGAAAAAAAGATGGTTAAAAAATCAATGGGCTGTATAAGATTATAAACATACAAAAGTTGAGTTATGAGTGAATAGCCCAGTATAATACGAGAAAAGTTAGAAATGGTTGAACCTTTTATCTTCAAGACTAACACTCTAATGAAGATATCCATGAATAATGGAAATAAAGTCAAGTATGAAATTAATAGACTACGACCAAATACATCTCCTATACTTGATGGAATAATCGATAATAACATCAGACTAGTATAAATAATAAAATAAAAATATCGTTTCCCAGTTTTTCCTCTACTTCTGCCTTTTATGTATAAGCGAAATAACAGTAGAATCAGAAAAGCAATGATTGATAAAACAAGAAAGATAATTTGGCTTGATCTCCCAGATTCTATTATTAAAGTCTTTGAAATTCCCCTATCTAACACTGTCACAGAATGAAGCGGTTCAACAATTAAAAATCGAGATAATAAGAAATTACTATCTGGACTCTGACCGTCTATTTGTATAATAGATGACCCTATTATCTCTTGATGATTTGCAAAGCTTCCCAGATTATGGACTTGTCTAACTATCCACTCATTCTCATGTTTATCTACGGTGATTCCACTATACGTTCGGTTAAATATTGAAAACGAAAAATAAAAAAAGAAAATAAATAACAAAATCAAAGAAAATCGAAATATTTTTGACTTCATTGTTTGTAACACTCCATATTTCACTTGATATTGATGTTTATTCTACCATTTTTTCATTCAATAAGACAGGTTTTATAGTTAAATTTATTCTTTTTTCTTTCGAAATATAACTGATACAATCTTCTAGTAGGTAAAATCCTCCCTGATTTGACTTTTGAGGACAAGATGAAAATCGCCTACGAACACTTGAAACGCTTAATTAACCTCAAAGAGGAAAATGTCGCAGTTCGTGAGTTCCGTGGCCTCGCTCCTCACTACCTCCATGGACCATCTGCGCTGCCAAACTCCGTGGAGCTATTTCACAAGCTAGCACCCTGGCAGAGATTGAAGCACTCTTGCAGTTGGATAAGGCTTAATAAATTAAAGAGACTGGACAAAAACTCAATTTAAGTAGAAAATAAAGTAAATCTTCCCACAATAAAACGCATAGTATCCAGGTTTCAACACCTAATATTATGCGTTTTTTTATTTTAAAGACTTTTTGTACAGCCTCTTTCTTTGATTGTAAAAATTCAAATACTAATCGTTATTATTGATTCAAAGCAACACTGGAAACCTTGCCATCCGCTCCTGTTGTAATTTGGATGATTTTTCCTCCACCGATTTTGGCATTATACTTACCATCATCAAGAGTATAAGAATAGCCTTTGATAGAGTAATTTTCTTTCTTTCCATCAGCAGATTCTACTGTAAATTGACCACCTGATGAAACTGTGATGGTTTCGCCATTAGCTCCCTTCCAGTTACCCGCTGCAGCTGAGAAATCTCCGTCTACCATGGTTAAAACACCCTTGTAGCGTTTATTTTGCTCTGCTTGCTTATCTTGAAGTTTGCGGTCAGTTGTAGAATCATAGCTTGATTGGTTAGACTGGGCTTGAGAAGCCTGTTGAGTTGACGGAGCCTGAGCAGAAGTTTGTTGACTAGCTGCCTGTTGATTAGCTACTTCTTGACCTTGTCTTTGCTCTGGTGCAGGTGCCAATTGTGACGGTGTCGCACTTGCTGAAGATTGATCAGTAGACGCCTTAGCCTTTTCAGATGAAGCTGAATTTGAGGACTTCTGAGTCTTGCTTTCTTTGCTAGCAGAAGCTGCTTTAGAGCTTGATGATTGGCTTGTCTTAGCAGAACTGCTTGCTTGAGTTGTTTCCTTTTTATTTCCACAAGCTCCTAATAGCAAGGTAGAAGCCAATACAGTTGCTGCCATCAATTTGATATAGGTTTTCTTTTTCATTTTTCTACTCCTTTGTAATATTTTAGAAATATAAAGAAATCTTTTTGTAATATAATTGTAACATTCTAATTTAAATATGTCAACAATTTATCTAAACTATTTTAAAAATCTCACATAATTTAAACACCTTTACTCCTCCTACTCTTCTATTCGTAATAAAACAGAAAAACAGGAGATTTTCCTGTTAAAAATTTAAATTTGTTTTGTGTAATCGCTTGCATCTTTAAATACAAAGGAATATAATAACATTGAAATAGAATATAGGAGGTGCACTCTTATGCTAAATAAGTATTACAAGTATCTTCCTTGGTTGATTTTAGGAACTATTGGCTCTTATCAATCAGCCACTTACTATGCGCGAACTGCATTTGATGTGTTTTATCTGACTACAATCTTTTTGATTGTTTATATCGCTTTGTTATTCCTCCATGAGAACTATCTCAAGTATCGATACAAAGACTTCTTTACTCACATGTTGAGCAATTCTAAGAAAGATGGCCATCCCTAAAACAGTCGCAACAGCAAATCAAACTAATAAAGGCAAATAAAGAGGTCGGGAACTTTTTCCCGGCCTCGCTTTTTATTTCAATCGATAGGTTTTTCTTGGTTTCTTTTTAGGTACTCGTTTGAGTCCGACTTCTTCTACATATTCTCCGTATTTTACGAGAAAGTTATTGCTGACGATGGGACGACCGGGGGTGATAAGATTGACCAGTTCAGTCCCTTCATAGACAGTGAACTCCTCCTCCAGCAGATAGAGGAAGGTCGGATTCCAGTCGAGACGGCCTTGGATTCGTTTGATGGATTCTTGGATAATGGCATAATGGTCAAAAGCGAAGGCTTGCTCCTCCAACTCTACTCCCTCTAAGAAGCACTTGCCTGTCTGAAAATCGACATCTGCAAAAACGACATCCTTGGCATCGTCTCCTGCTTGAACAAGTTCTAATGCACGACTAGGTAAATAAACCAAGTGGGCAATCGTCACTGTCCAGCCTCGGGGGTCACGGCCGGGGGTCGATACGGTCATCAATTGCTCAATTTTTTCCAAAGGAAGATCGAGATTAACTTCTTCTCTCACCTCACGCTGACAGGCATGCGCAGCGTCTTCGCCCTTGTCCATAAATCCTCCAACTAAGGCCAAACAGTTTTGATAAGGGTGAGCCTTGCGACGGATTAGCAAGAGCTTGATCTTTCCTTCAACAAAGCAGTAGGCTACCATATCCACCGTCACACTTGGTTTTTCGTATTGAGGGAGTTCCTGCTTGTAGTACCAATCTAAAAACTCTTCCTGACTTTCATGAATTTCAAAATATTCTTTTTCCGTCATCTCTGCTGGAATCATCGTGTCCGTCATTTTATGCCTCCTTACGAACTGCCTTGGTCCATTGGTACCAACCTACTAGACTATTGAGAGTGTAAACCCAGTACATCCCTTGGATATGGATATTTTCACCCCACCAGAGATAAATACTAAAGAGATTAGTTGCAATCCAGAAAATCCATTGCTCACGATAGAGACGTGTCATCAAGAGCTGACCGACACCATTGGTCGCATCGGTAACACTATCACGGAAAGGGCGAGCACTATGGATACTTTGGTAAGCCAAGCCCATACCAATCCAGATGATAGCAGTCAAGGCCAAGTACTTGAGCCAGTCAAGCACAGATAATTTCTTAGCTTCAAAATGAGATTCTTCTGCTTTTCCTTGATCATTGATACGGTTGGACAGCCAAGCATAGAGACCAATCGGCTGCATGACAAAGAAGTAAACGGTCGTCAAAACTTCACCATAAAAAGTCGCATTCATGGCCAAAACCAAATAGATAGCAGAGTTAATGGCCCCAAAGAGATAATTGCTTGCACGCCCTTCGGCTACCAAGATAACACAGACAATCCCAGTCCAAGATGCAAACAAGCTCATCCAGTCATGACTTTCTGTATTTTGCGTGAATTCCAAGATCAAGGGAACACTTGACAGGACGATGAGATACAACCACTGGAAGAGGCTACGACCGACAAATAGATCTTTCCAGAGCAGGTTCATGATTCCTGCAAAACCGATCTTGCGGACTTCTGCAAGGACGTTTTTAAAGTTTTCGATAAATTGTGTGATTTTTTCAGTTAGTTTTTTCATAATTTTCTCCTAATCTGCTTGGTAAATGGCATCGATAGCCACTTTTGCTGCTTCATAATTTCCTAGATAATCCTCAGCTAGATAAACTAGTGGAATGTTTGCTAAGTAGCACTCCCTCATCTGATCCAAATGCTGGGAAAAACTATGACGAATATGATCTTCTGCCATGGTCATATCTCTAAATCCGTCGTTGACATAGGAGCCGACAGGCTGCACAAAGAGAATCAAGTCCCATTTTTCCTTAGCCAAGATAGAGGCAAAGAGATTATCAAAGGTTTCTCCTGATAAGTCCTCTTGATCCTCAGTCTCCATATAATAATCATAGTAGCCCTTGGTTACTAAGGAGTTGGTGTCTGCTATCACCAGTCCCCTATTGGCATTACTGTCAATTAACTTAGAGGTCTGGTCATACTGCCCCAACAGGAGATAATAGTAATCCTTTGGAGTCAATTCATCGTCGCGGACATTGTTTTTGATCTGGTACTCACGTGCGTATTCCAGACTGACGGGTGCATCGTAATACCTAGCCAAATCCTTGGCCAGAGTGGTCTTCCCATTACTGGCACTTCCCATAATCAACACTTTCTTTGTAAACTGACGTCGGAAGGGTTGAGCGATGTATTTCCAATATTTGCTTGGATTTTCTCGAATCATAGTCGCTGAGATACCAAACTTTCTTTCTTGCAAGACAGTCTCAAAGCCACGATTTGATAATTCCTGCTGGTAGTCACGTTCTCCCACAAAGAAGATTAGTTCTTGCTGGGTTTCATCATAGGAAATCTCCACTAACATTTGGTCCAACCACTCCTGCCAGCCCATAGGGTAACGGGGAAGATTGGTTTCATCTAACTTACAAACCGAGGTCAACTCGTCATCACCAAAGGCCTCTCGGATATAGCGGAATCTTTTTTGAAGCGTTAAGCCTACCTGTTCCCCTCTGTCTCCCTCATAGCCTGAAACGACAAGCCAGACCTGGTCACACTGCCGCTTCGCTCGCTGAATCAGATCGATATGTCCTTGATGAAGTGGAGCAAAGGTTCCAAATACCACTGCTGTTTTCTTTTTCATAAACCTATAGCCTTTTTATATTTTTTGATATTTTTATTATCTATGTTTTTATTGTAAACTATATTTTTGTTTTGTCAATAGTTTTTTATCATTTTTTATAAAAAGATTGCGAAAAAAAAGAATCAAGATTGCTCCTGATTCTCCATTTTTATGCAATATCAAATTTCAATTGGCCTGCTTTGACACCAATCTTAAGTGTCTTACCTTCAATTAATTCTCCCTTGAGAAGAAGTTCTGCCAACTTGTCTTCCACTTCTGTTTGTAGGGTTCTACGAAGTGGACGAGCTCCCATCTCTGGGTCATATCCTTGATTGGCCAACAATTTCAGTGCGGAAGTTTGTAATTTCAAGTCAATGCCTTTTTCAGCCAAACTTGCCACTAAAGGTTTGACCATAATCTTCACCACTTCCTGCATATGGTCACTAGATAGGCTATGGAAGACCACCTTTTCATCAATACGGTTAATAAACTCAGGTCTATAAGCTTTTTTCAGCTCTTCAAACATGCGTTTTTCCATATTTTCCTGATCAAAACGAATATCCTTAGCCCCAAATCCGACAGTCTTGTCATCACGAAGGGCTGTCGCACCAAGGTTTGACGTCATGATGATAATGGTATTTGAAAAGTCAACCTTGCGTCCCTTGCTATCGGTCAAGACACCGTCATCCAAGACCTGCAAGAGAACATTAAAGATGTCTGGATGGGCTTTTTCTACCTCATCAAAGAGGAGAACAGAGTATGGTTTGTTGCGAACCTTCTCGGTCAACTCCCCACCTTCTTCGTAGCCCACATAACCCGGAGGAGCTCCGTTGAGACGACTGGCTGCGAATTTCTCCATATACTCACTCATATCAAAGCGGATAAGAGCTGATTCGTCGTCAAAAAGAACTTCTGCCAAAGCCTTGGCCAATTCGGTCTTACCGACACCTGTAGGCCCTAGGAACATAAAGGAACCAATCGGACGCTTGTGACTGCGAATCCCTGACTGGTTGCGGCGAATGGCACGGCTAATACTTGAAACTGCTTGATCTTGACCGATGACACGTTTGTGCAATTCAGCTTCCAGATTCAGGTATTTCTTAGCGTCAGTTTGAGTCAGTTTTTGAACTGGGATACCTGACAAACGACTCAAGGTGGTCAAAATATCAGACTCTGTCACCAAGTCTTTATAGACAGGCACTTCCTCTTCTTTAGCAATTAGTTGAGCAGCTTGTTTCCACTTGCCATCCATCAAGGCCTTGTCAGCTGGACTCAAACCTGAATCATCTGCTTTTACATTTTTAGTTTTATTTTGCACTGTTGCCGCTGCTTCATCCAAAAGATCGATAGCAGAGTCTGGCAAGTGACGACTGGTTAAGTAACGATGCGCCATCTTGACAGCTGTTTCAACCGCTTCATCTGTGATTTGTACACGGTGATGTTTCTCATAAGTCGCCTTCAAACCTTGTAAAATGGTCATGCTGTCTGCCACACTTGGCTCTTCAATCGTTACTTTGGCGAAACGACGAGAAAGGGCCGCATCTTTTTCGATGTGTTTTTGGTATTCTTCCTGAGTGGTCGCACCAACCGTTCTCAAGGTTCCACGCGCCAAGGCTGGCTTCAAGATGTTGGCCGCATCCAGAGTTGAATCAATTCCACTCCCAGAACCCATGATGGTATGAAGTTCATCGATAAAGAGGATGACTTGCCCATCTTCTTCAATATCCTTGATGATATTGTTCATGCGCTCTTCAAAGTCACCACGGAAGCGTGTCCCTGCCACGACATTCATCAAATCAAGCTCTAACACGCGCATCTTAGCCATTTCCACAGGTACATCCCCACTAGCAATACGCTGAGCGAGTCCAAGGGCCAGAGCTGTTTTCCCGACACCAGCATCCCCAACCAAGACAGGATTATTCTTGGTTTTACGGCTCAAGATTTGAATCATACGCGAGATTTCCTTATCCCGACCGATAACTGGTTCCAACTTGCCAGAACGCGCTTGCTCTGTCAAATCATGCGTATAGTCCTCGAGTCCACCACTCGGAGTCTGGGGCATTCCCATCATATTAGCCATAGAATTTTGCTTGTCAGCTACTGTACGATGGCGTTGGCGTAAAGCCTTGAGGTCTTCACGAGTCCAGCCTGCTCGTTCTTCTAAATTTCGACGAAGGGCTGCAATCTTGACCTGATCTTTCTTGTCTTCATAAGAAAAACCAGCTCTCTCCAAGATACGAGTCGCCAAGGCATTGCCATCATGCAAAATCGCATAGAGGACATGCTCTGTCCCTAGCATCTTAGCATGGACCACTGACGCCACATATTCTGCTTCAGCAAAAAGAACCTGCAAACGATGAGAAAACGGCAATTCCGTAAAGGTTTCATCCTGGCTATAGTCCGTTTCAGTCAGTTCCAAAGCGACCTCTTCTAAACGGTCCATCTCATATGGATAATCATTTAAAGTCGCCCCTGCCACACTATAACTGTGATTGGACATGGCAATCAACAAGTGCCAAGACTCTAGGTAACGAGCTCCAAAATGGCCAGCAACCATGTAGGCACTTTCGATACATTCATTCAATGCTTTTGAATAGTTCATCTTACTTCCCTTTTCTATCTACCTCTTGTATAACCTGTCGTAGCATGTTAGCTCGAAGGACTGGAGCTTCTTCTCCTAGAACGCGATCCAAAGCTACTGCCATCAGCAAATTCATCTCCTGCTTGGTCATCAATTCCTGCTCAACCAAAAGCTGTAGAATATCCTCATAAATTTCTTGACTGACCCGCTCGCCAATCGAATAAAGTAGCTCTCGGAGCATTTCATGATGACTAGAAAACTCAATCCGTCCTATACGAATGTAGCCTCCGCCACCACGCTTACTTTCAACCAAGTAGCCTCTACTTTCTGTAAAGCGTGTCTTGATCACGTAGTTAATCTGACTAGGAACAACTTGGAAGGTATCTGCCAACTGACTCCGTTGTAACTCCACGATACCAGATTGATCTAAAATCGCCTTGATGTAGGCCTCAATATGATCCGATGTATTTTTAAATCTCATTACAAACCCACCTCTCTCTTTGAACCTTGACTATCTTTGACTATTATACCGAAATTTTCTCATTTTTAAAAGAAAAAGGGCGCTGGTAAAGGATAATCTTCACCAACTCCCTATTTTTCTACTTATCTAAGCCTAATTCTGCTAAGATCTGACGTTTATAGGCAATCTTTTGGACTTCCTTGTCCTCATCTTCAGACCAATTTAATTTAATTTCTGAAACAATCTGTCCAGGGCGATTTTTCAAGATATAGATGCGGTCGCTGAGATTGAGGGCTTCCTCAATACTATGCGTGATAATCAAGGTTGTTAGCTGCAACTGCCTGTGAATCTCAAGGTACCAAGCGTGGAGTTCCATCTTGGTCATCTCATCCAAGGCGCTAAAGGCCTCATCCAAGAGAAAGAGCTTGTGACCGAAAAGGTAGGTCCTGAGCAAGGCTACACGCTGACGCATCCCTCCGCTGAGTTCATGGGGATACTTGTCCCGTACCGCCGTCAACTGGAAGGTCGCAAGAATTTCATCCGCACGAGCAATAGCTTCCGCCTTATCCACTTTTTGAATCAAGAGGGGCAAAATGATATTACCAAGCACCGTCTTGTGCTCCAAGAGCAAATCCTTTTGCAACATATAACTCACGCGCCCCTTGGGATTCTCCTCGCCGTCAAGAACAATTCGCCCAGACTGAACTTCTAAAATCCCAGCGATTAGGTTAAAGAGGGTGGTTTTCCCAACACCACTTGGGCCTAGGATAGAAACCACTTCACCTGAAGTCACCTGCAGGTTGATATCTTCTAAAATTCTATCTTGTCCGTAGGCATAACTGACGTGTTCTAGTCTAATTTCTGTCATTATTTCACAAATTCATTAGTGAAGCCTTTGTCTGTCAAGTCTTCTTTAAGAATACCATTTTCTTTATCCCATTTGTAGAAGGCATTCCAGCGAGCTGCATCAAATTGTCCCCATTTTTCCTTGTCGCTTGCGTATTCTTTTGACAAGTATTTTTGAGATTCGATGACAAAGTCACGTTTTTCCTGAAGTTCAGGTGCATTCTTGATGAGGATATCTGCCGCTTCCTCTGGATGCTCCATAGCATATTGGTAACCTTTTTTGATAGCTTGGATAACTTTGCGAGCTTCTTCTTTGTTGTCTTTAAGGTAGTCGTTGTTTGCGATGATAACTGGTGAATAGTAGTCAAACTCCTTGACGTAGTCTTTCAAGTACATAAAGTTAGCCTCTACGCCTTGAGATTTAGCAAGGATACCATCCCAACCGTAGTAAATCCATGCAGTATCAAATACTCCATTGGCAATCGGTGTAATTGAGTTTGAGTCGTTGTTTGGTACTTTTTCGACCTTATCAAAGTCTCCACCTTGTGATTCTACCAAGGTTTTCAACATAGCAAGCTCAGTTGGATCATTCCAAGTACCATATTTCTTACCAACCAAGTCCTTCGGACTGCTTACATTGTCAGATTTACGAGAAATGATTCCTGATGTATTGTGCTCTACGATAGCGGCAACGGCAGTAATTCCTGCTCCTTTTTCCAATTTTTTAGCCATGTAGTCTTGGAAATAAACTGCAAATGGCGCCTTACCATTGATCACCAAGTCAGAAGAGCTTTCTTCTGGTGGCAATTTCAAATCAACATCCACTCCAGCTTCTTTGAAATAGCCTTTTTCCTTGGCAACATAAAGCCCTGTGTGGTTAGTATTTGGTGTCCAGTCTAGGATAAAGTCAATTTTCTTGAGTTCTGCCTCTTTGTTGTCCTTAGAGGCTGTTCCTTGACCACAGGCCACAAGTACAACAGCTACAAGAGCTGTTAAAACAGTTAAAAACACTTTCCATGTTTTTTTCATTTTGATTTCCTCTTTTCTTTTTTGAAACATTCTACTTCTACGAACGTTTCCATTTAATAACATATTTTTCACTAATATCGACCAATTTCATACCAAGAAGGCTGATAATCGATACCAGAATAATAATGGCAAACATAGTATCATACTGAAACAGTTTCTTGGACTGAATCATGTAGACACCTAGACCCTCAAAGCCTCCCAACCACTCAGATACCACTGTTGTGATAAAGGCGTAGGAAACACTAACTCTCAGACCTGCATAAAAGTAAGGCAGACTAACTGGGATTTTAAAATGCCACAGGATTTGCCAAGGTTTGGCCCGCATCAGACTAAACAAGGTCAGCATATCCTTGTCACAATGCCTAAAACCGTCCAAAATGCTGACGATGATGGGGAAGGTAGTCGTTAAGATAATCAAGACAATCTTGGGCAAAATCCCATAACCGAGCCACAAGACCAGAATAGGAGCTATGGCGATAGTCGGAATGGTCTGAACAACCACCATCATAGGGTAAATCAGGTCATTGAGCCAAGTCAAACTGTCCATAAGCACAGCCATGAGACAGGCAATCAAGACTCCCAAAACCAGCCCCAGTAAAGCCACTCTCAAGGTCGCCCAGCTATGGTGCCAGAGAAATTCTCTGTCACGAACAAAGGCCTGGAGAATTTCCAGAGGTGTCGGCAAGATAAACTTGGGGAGAAGTTTAAGAAAACCTGCTAACTGCCAGATTGACAAGACTCCCAGAAAACCCAATAGACTAATGTGTCGTCTCAGTATACTTTTCAAGTTTCTCATCAATACTTAAAATCTCTCCTACATTTATTTTGACATTGGCAAAGATATTATCTGCCTCCTGCCCTGCCACTTCCAGCGCTTCTTTGAGAATGCGCATAAGCTCATCAAATTCCCCTTCCAAGACCGTTTCAAATGGTGTCACCACCATGGTCACTTCTTGAGCTTGCAGATAAGCAATAACTTGATCGATAACAGCAATCCGATCAATCCCCTGTGATAGGGGTAAAACTTGCAAGGCAATGCTTGCTTTCATAACAACCTCCTCTTCTCGTTTTCCTTTGACAAAAAGAAAAACCTTTACCATATATGGAAAAGGTGCAGAATTGACTAAGTATCGTTCCCTACGCTGGCATTACCCAGATCAGGTGCGGTCGAAGTTTAACACTTCCTCTCAGACTGTACACAGACTCCCATATATTATATGGACATATGATAGCGCAAAACAAAAAAAATGTCAAGGAAACTGCTTACAGAAAAGAGCAGGAAAAATTTCCTACTCCCATTTTCTATACTCGTTCTCCATTACTATTTACTCTGTAACCATCCACCGTCGTATTAACAGCTAAGGCGCCTGAAGAGTAAGAATAATACCACTTACCTGAGACTTGATACCAACCTGTTTTCATTGCTCCTGAACTATCCAGATAGTACCACAGACCATTTTCCTTTAACCATCCTGTCTGCATTTCACCAGATGATTTCAAATAATACCAGCTAGAACCATCCTTCAACCAGCCTGTTGATTTAGAACCATTTGATTTGAAGTGATACCAACTACCATTTATTTTCTTCCAACCAACAGTTAAACTACTATTGGATCCATAATTAGAACTATTTCCTGATTGATTCTGATAATTCTGTGACGAAGCCACTCCCTCTAGTTGGATATAACGACGGCTACCATTATAAGCCGTATAACTCAACCACTTGTATCCATCTTTTTCGAGAATTTGATCATAATGAACATTCTCCCCAGGATAATAGTAATCAATCGTAGTTGCGCTAGCTAGTGGCTGATTTTTGATAGCTGACTTAGTCTTAAAATAATGTGTTCCCCCTGTTGAATCTGAGGATTGACTATTCCCAACACTGCCACCAGATAAATCTTTAAAATGAATAAAACCCGTCATAGTATTTGCCTTCACGGTGCGCTTGTTGTAAGATTCTCGTTTTCCATAGTTGTATTCTTCAATCTCAATCTCATCTCCTATTACATTTGATACCCAGGCAACATGACCATAAGTTCCTGCAGTAGACCAAGCAATAGATCCAATAGCTGGTCTATTATCTACACGATAGCCTTCACGACGAGCACGATAGCCCCATTCATTCGCATTTCCATAAGCAGCTGGAATCTCAAAACCATTGACATTACTCAAGCGAAAGGCTGCAAAAGAAGTACACTGACGAGAATACATCCGCCACTTGTCAATCTCCTGACTCCCATTTTTATAATGAGCAGGATAATCATCCCCACGCGCAATTGATCCATTCCCTCCAGAATAGGCATAGACACTATCACCCGCTGCTAGCATCAATCCTACTACTAAAAAAGGAACAACCTTTTTAACTGATTTTCTAAAAGAAAACCCTGTCTCTGTTACTTTGAATGGTAAAACTTTCATTCTTCCTCCTTGAAAATAATATAGTACTCAATGAAAATTAAAGATCAAACTAGGAAGCTAGACGCAGGCTATACTTGAGTATGGCAAGGCGAAGCTGACGTGGTTTGAAGAGATTTTCGAAGAGTATAAATCGAAGATTGCCTTCACTTAAATTATTCGGAGAAAAAAGAAAAAGTGAGAAAATTTCTCACTTTAGTCAAGATAATGAATCAGATTCTTTTCTGTAAGAATGTCTGAGTAAGTAAAGGACTCAACGTAAACATTAGCTTGTTTATCTCCTTCAACATTCCCAAATTCCACGATAAATAGGGATGGATAAACTTCAATTAGCTTACCCAATCTATTTTTTTGGCGCTTACGACCATTCTCCAAAGTCATTTCTACGACTTGTCCCTCATGTGCCTTGATTTCTTCTTTGATTTTTTTCATCTTGGCTACATCTGTAAATGCATCTGACATCTTATGCCTCCCTCTTTGAGATACTTGAAAATTTATTGTATTCTTTTTGGAAAATTAATTCCACCGTTCCACGAGCTCCACTACGGTTTTTCTCGATAATAACTTCTACCTTATTATTTGGTATGCCTTCCTCTTCTTCACCACCACGCTCATAGTAGTCGTCGCGATAAAGAAAGGCTACGATATCAGCGTCCTGCTCAATAGACCCAGATTCACGAATATCAGACAAGACTGGCCTCTTATCCTGACGTTGTTCTACACCACGAGATAGCTGACTTAGAGCGATTACTGGAACTTTCAGTTCCTTAGCTAAAATTTTCAACTGACGTGAAATTTCTGAAACCTCTTGTTGACGATTTTCTCGCCCAGTTCCCGTGATAAGCTGCAAGTAGTCTATCAAAATCAAACCTAGATTACCCGTTTCTTGAGCCAGTTTGCGTGATCGAGAACGAATTTCCGTGATTCGAATCCCTGGTGTATCATCGATATAGATACTTGCATTGGCTAGATTCCCTTGAGCAATGGTATACTTTTGCCACTCCTCATCTGTCAATTGCCCCGTACGAATAGAATGCGATTCCACCAAACCTTCTGCCGCCAACATACGATCCACTAGACTTTCCGCACCCATTTCAAGTGAGAAAATAGCTACCGTCTTGTCCAACTTAGTCCCAATGTTCTGAGCAATATTCAAGGCAAAGGCTGTCTTACCAACCGCAGGACGAGCCGCCAAAATAATCAACTCCTCCTCATGCAAACCAGTCGTCATATGATCCAAATCACGATAACCTGTCGCAATACCTGTAATATCAGTCGTTTGTTGGGAGCGAGCCTCCAGATTTCCAAAGTTGACATTCAACACATCTCTAATGTTCTTAAATCCACTTCGATTAGCATTTTCACTAACATCAATCAGCCCTTTTTCGGCCTGAGCAATAATTTCATCAACTGGTTGTGAAGCCTCGTAAGCTTGATTGACAGACTCTGTCAACTTGCCGATTAATCGCCGTAGCATGGCTTTTTCAGCAACAATCTTAGCATAATACTCCGCATTAGCAGAAGTTGGCACAGAATTGACAATCTCAACCAAGTAAGACAAGCCACCAATATTCTGTAAGTCACCTTGATTATCAAGAATAGTACGAACCGTTGTTGCATCTATAGCATCGCCACGATCTGATAAGTCAACCATGGCTTGGAAAATCAAACGATGGGCATACTTAAAAAAGTCCCGAGACTCAATGTATTCTCGCACAAAAACAAGCTTACTCTCGTCAATAAAGATAGCCCCTAAAACGGATTGCTCAGCTAAGATATCTTGAGGTTGTACTCGTAACTCTTCTACTTCTGCCATCAGATTTCCCTTCCTTTTACAATCTTGTCAAGAAAGTGTAAATTTACCCTTCTTTCACACGAAGATTGATCACACTTGTGACATCTTGATAGATTTTCACTGGTACATCAATCAAACCAACTGCTCGAATCGGAGCTTGCACTTGGATATGACGTTTATCAATCTTAATTCCAAATTGCTTTTGCAATTCTTCTGCGATTTTCTTATTGGTAATTGAACCAAAAGTACGGCCATCTGGACCAACTTTTTCAACAAATTCTACAACAGTTTCTTCTGCTTCAAGTTGGGCTTTAATTGCTTTTGCTTCTGCAATCATCTCAGCGTGAGCTTTCTCTTCAGATTTTTGTTTACCACGAAGTTCGCCCACCGCTTGAGCAGTCGCTTCTTTAGCTAGGTTCTTTTTGATAAGAAAGTTTTGTGCATATCCTGTTGGTACTTCCTTAATTTCGCCTTTTTTACCTTTTCCTTTAACATCTGCTAAAAAGATTACTTTCATTCTTCTTTCTCCTTTTCCTTTATTTCGTTTAATACAATTTCTGTCAGTTTTTCACCTGCTTTTGACAAGGTTAAATCCTTAATTTGAGCTGCTGCTAAATTAAAGTGGCCTCCACCTCCCAGCTCTTCCATAATCCGTTGTACATTCAGCTTACTACGACTGCGAGCTGAGATAGAGATAAATCCTTGTGTATTCTTCGCAAGAACAAAACTCGCTTCAATACCTGACATAGCTAACATGGCATCTGCTGCCTTACTAATAACAACTGTATCATAGCATTTCGATTCCTTAGCCTCTGCTATTAGTACATCTGAACCTAATTTACGCCCCTGTAAAATCAGTTCATTGACCTCACGATATTCTTCAAAATCTGTCGCAGCAATTTCCTGGATAGCAATACTATCACTTCCGCGCGTTCTGAGATAGCTAGCAACATCAAATGTCCGACTAGTAACTCGTGAGGTGAAATTTTTAGTATCCAACATCATACCAGCCATCAAGACGCTTGCTTGCATACGACTCAGACGATTTTTCTTAGAATTCTGGAACTGTAGCAATTCCGTTACCAACTCACTGGCACTACTTGCACCACTTTCAATATAAGTAATAACTGCATTATCTGGGAAATCCTGATCCCTTCTATGGTGGTCAATGACGATGGTTTGGGTAAATAAATCATAAAAATCTTTTGATAAAGTTAAAGCTGTCTTTGAATGGTCTACAAGAATCAACAAAGAACGATTGGTCACCATCCCCATTGCATCCTTAACAGACAACAACTTCATAACTCCTTCTTTTTCTAAGAATGAAACAGCTCGTTCAATATCTGGTGACATTTGTTCTTCGTCATAAATAGCATAGCTATTTTCAGTCACATTGCTGGCAAATAACTGCATACCTACAGCAGAGCCCAAAGCATCCATATCCAGATTTTTATGACCAACTACAAAAACCTGATCCACACTACGAATCTTATCTGAAATAGCCGTCATCATAGCGCGCGTACGAGTCCGTGTACGTTTGATTGAGGCAGCAGACCCACCACCAAAATAAACTGGATTTTTCGTTTCGTCATTCTCCTTGACAACAACTTGGTCGCCACCACGCACTTCAGCCAAGTTCAAGTTGAGTAATGCAACTTTCCCTATCTCATCATGATTTCCATCACCATAAGAAAATCCCATACTTAAGGTCAAAGGCAGCTGTCTCTGTTTCGCCTCTTCTCTGAAAGCATCGATAACCGAAAATTTATCATTCATCAATCCCTCAAGTACCGTGTAGTCCGTAAATAGATAAAAACGGTCCATACTCACTCGACGGGAGAACATGGCATGCTTCACAGCAAATTCTGAAACAAAATTGGCTACAAAACTGTTAATATGACTAATATCAGACTCTGATGTTTCATCTTCTAAATCATCATAGTTGTCAACGGAGACGATCCCAATCACAGGTCGACTCGTTACTAACTCAACAGTCGCTTCGTATTCTCCAGACACATCAAAGAAGTAAAGAACTCCAGACACCTTGTCCATATGAACCGAATAGCGAGTCTCACCCAAGGTGGCATAAGAACCTGGATTCCCCACAGAAGCCTTGATAATTGTTTGAATTAATGCCACATCAATCTCGCCCACTTCATTAGTCAAAATCAATTCAGCATAAGGATTAAACCATTCAACTTCACCTGACGACAAGTCTAATTTAATAACTCCGACAGGCATCTGTTCTAACAAGGTTGTCAAACTATCTTCAGCTTGGTGGTTTACATACTGAATTTGTTCTACTTCACTCCTTGAGTAGTACTCTCTTTGATGAATGAATAATAAACTATATGAACCCAAAATAAGTAGCAAAAGAAATAGCGTTACCAGTGTATTCGTTACAAAAACAAGTTGCACAGATAGCACTCCGAACGCCACTATTCCTAATATTAAGGGGAAAATAGGACTTATATAAAATTTTTTCATTCCAAACCTCTTGGCACCCATTATACCATAATAACCACCAAAAAGCGACTTTTTAAAAGTGTAATCAACAATTATATCCATTGTAAGAAAAAGTAGGTTTACAACTCAGTAAACCTACCTTTACATATATTAAAATTAAGATTCTTTAACTTCTAACAGACCAATTTCGCCATCTTCACGACGATAAATCACATTGGTTGTTTGATCTTCAACATCCACATAAATAAAGAAATCATGTCCCAACAAATCCATCTGTAGAATAGCTTCTTCCAAATCCATTGGTTTTAAATCAATTTGTTTTGAACGAACAACTCTAGATTGGACAACATTTGTATCTTCCACCAAAGCATCTGTAAATAATTGACTAGTTGCTACCTTATTTTTATTTTTACGCTCGATTTTTGTTTTGTTTTTACGAATCTGACGTTCAATTTTATCGGTTACAAGGTCAATTGAACCATACATATCTTGAGACACATCTTCTGCACGAAGAGTAATAGAGCCAAGCGGAATCGTCACTTCCACTTTAGCAGTTTTTTCACGATACACCTTCAAGTTAACTCGAGCATCCAACTCTTGTTCAGCTTGAAAATACTTTTCGATCTTTTCGAGTTTAGAAACTACATAATCACGAATTGCTTCTGTTACTTCTAGGTTTTCACCACGGATACTATATTTAATCATATGAGTACCTTCTTTCTAAACATTTTTGTTTTTCTGATTTCATTATAACGCTTTCATTTTATTTTTGCAAATTTTTTCCTCATCTTACAAGGGAAAATGTTTTTACATCCTCTGCACCTGCCTCTTCCAGCAGTTTCTTCACACGATTTATAGTTGTTCCCGTAGTGTAAATATCATCTATAAGTAGGATTTTTTTAGGAATAGTAACTCCACTTTTAATAAAGAAAGGAAGTTCTGTTGCCAAGCGTTCTGAACGACTTTTAGAAGAACTAGCTCTCTCTTCTCTTTTATCTAATAAATCCAGATACTTAAAACCTGCTGCTTCAACTAAACCTTCAACCTGATTAAATCCTCTGTCAGCATATCTCTCCTTACTTAATGGAATGACTACAAATTGATATTCTTTGTACTTTTTCAACTCCTCACTTAAAAATGAAGAAAAAACTTTTCTTAAAAGGAAGTCCCCATCAAACTTATATCGACTGAAAAAATCTTTCATAGCATGATTGTAAGTAAAAATCGCGCTATGACTAACCTCAATTCCTTCTTTACACCAAAGTTGACAATCTTGACAATTTGTTGACAATCCTATTTTCATACAGTTTGGACAGTGCTCTTCTCCAATTCTCTCAAAAGTAGAATCACAGTCTGAACAAAGACAAGAATCATCATTCCTCAAAAGCAAGATACTACTAAAAGTTAAAACAGTCTTCATTGTCTGCCAACATAACAAACACTTCATAGACCCGCCTCCTTGTTCATCTGCTGAATTTCCTTAATCGCCTTCTTGATCGAAGCATTTAATCCGTCATGAAAGAAAAGCAAATCTCCTGTCGGTCTATCCATACTTCGTCCAACTCGTCCACCAATTTGAATCAAACTAGACTTGGTAAACAGACGATGATTGGCCTCTACTACAAAAACGTCCACATAAGGGAAGGTAACTCCACGCTCCAAGATTGTCGTACTGATAAGTATTGTCAGTTCTCCATCTCGAAAAGCTTGCACCTGCTCTAACCGATTTTCTGTTACAGAAGAGACAAAACCAATTTTCTCATTTGGAAATTGCTCCTGTAAGATTTCTTTTAGCTGCTCCCCTTTTTTAATTTCTGATGCAAAAATAAGCAACGGATAAGCTGTCTTTCTCTGTTTCTCAATATAAGACTTTAACTTTGGTGACAAACGATTCTTATCCAAACAGCGATTAAAATCCGATAACCAAACTGGCTTAGGAATAATCAATGGATTCCCATGAAATCGTCTAGGCAAGCTCAATCTTTTTAGTTCTCCTAAACGGACTTTCCTATCTAACTCATCGGTCGAAGTCGCTGTTAAAAAGATTCTCAGCCCATTCTCCTTTACACTATTCTTGACAGCATGGTAAAGCGTTGGATTATCAACATAAGGAAAGGCATCTACTTCATCCACTATCAGCAAATCAAAAGCTTGATAAAATTTCAATAACTGATGGGTCGTCGCAACAACTAATGGGGTTCGGAAATACGGTTCTGATTCTCCGTGTAGAAGAGCTATCTCGCAAGCAAAATCATCTTGCAGGCGCTTATACAATTCCAAGCATACATCTATTCGAGGACTGGCCAAACATACTGCACCACCCCTATTAATCACCTTAGCCACAACTTGATAAATCATTTCTGTCTTTCCAGCCCCTGTCACCGCATGAACTAAAGTTGGCTCTTGCTTGTCTACTGCTTGAATCAGTCCCTCTGATACCTTCTCTTGAAAAGGAGTTAATTGACCACGCCATTTAAGAACATCTTGTTTAGGAAAATCCTCCTGCGGAAAATAGTATAAAGCTTTATCACTTCTAACTCGCTTCATCAGCAAGCACTCTCGACAATAGTAAGCACCAATGGGTAAATACCATTCCTCTAGAATAATACTATTACAACGTTGACAGAAAAGTTTCCCCTTCTCCTTTCTCATTGCTGGAAGTTTCTCCGCCAACTGACGCTCCTCTTCTGTTAATTCATTCTCAGTAAACACACGACCGAGATAGTTTGGATTTACTTTCATACTTCTTTATTCGTAAAAACCTAGCGCTTTAGATGATTTTTTAGTACAATTAAATCATGGAATTTAGAACAATTAAAGAGGACGGACAAGTCCAAGAAGAAATCAAAAAATCCCGCTTTATCTGTCATGCCAAGCGTGTTTATAGCGAAGAAGAGGCTCGTGACTTCATCACCACCATCAAAAAAGAACACTACAAAGCGACGCATAACTGCTCTGCTTTTATTATTGGAGAACGAAGTGAAATTAAACGTACAAGTGATGATGGTGAGCCCAGTGGTACTGCTGGAGTTCCCATGCTTGGGGTACTAGAAAATCACAATCTCACCAATGTCTGTGTGGTAGTGACACGCTACTTTGGTGGCATTAAACTAGGCGCTGGAGGATTGATTCGTGCTTACGCCGGCAGTGTGGCCTTAGCTGTCAAAAAAATTGGCATCATTGAAATAAAAGAACAGGCTGGCATTGCTATTCAAATGTCCTACGCTCAGTACCAAGAGTACAGTAACTTCCTTAAAAAACATAATCTCATGGAGCTGGATACAAATTTTACAGATCAAGTCGATACGATGATTTATGTTGATAAAGAAGAAAAAGAAACTATTAAAGCTGCACTTGTAGAGTTTTTTAATGGAAAGGTCACTTTAACTGACCAAGGTTTACGAGAAGTTGAAGTCCCTGTAAACTTAGTGTAAACAATGGATAATACAGTGTTTCACTGACATTCTCACCGCTACTTTAATTAGCAACATAAAAAGATGCTTGCAAAGACCTACTAGAAAATGAGACTATTCAAAAAGAAAACGGATTGCGTTCTCCTTTACACCTATTTACTAGAATTAGCCTATCATAATCGCTTAAAAATTAATGGCTTAGACCTATGATATAAAAAAATCCTATCGCTTCGATAGGATTTCTATATTTTACAAATGGTATAGATAGCGTTATACTAGAGATATCTTATACAAAGAGGTATTCATATGTCTATTTATAACAACATTACTGAACTAATCGGTCAAACTCCGATTGTTAAACTCAACAACATCGTACCAGATGGTGCTGCGGACGTCTATGTAAAGCTTGAAGCATTTAATCCTGGTTCATCTGTAAAAGACCGTATTGCTCTTAGCATGATTGAAAAGGCTGAACAAGACGGTATTCTAAAACCGGGTGCTACTATTGTTGAAGCAACAAGTGGAAACACTGGTATTGGACTTTCATGGGTAGGTGCTGCTAAAGGATATAAAGTTGTCATTGTTATGCCTGAAACCATGAGTGTAGAACGCCGTAAGATTATCCAAGCCTATGGCGCTGAACTCGTCCTCACTCCTGGTAGCGAAGGAATGAAAGGTGCTATTGCTAAGGCTCAAGAAATTGCTGCTGAACGTGATGGTTTCCTTCCTCTTCAATTTGACAATCCAGCTAATCCAGAAGTACACGAAAGAACAACAGGAGCTGAAATACTAGCTGCTTTCGGTAAAGATGGATTAGATGCCTTTGTTGCTGGAGTGGGTACCGGTGGAACGATTTCTGGTGTTTCTCATGCACTCAAATCAGCAAATTCAGACATTCAAGTTTATGCAGTGGAAGCTGATGAATCTGCTATTCTATCTGGTGAAAAACCTGGTCCTCACAAAATTCAAGGTATCTCAGCTGGATTTATTCCTGATACACTAGATACAAAAGCTTATGATGGTATCGTTCGTGTAACATCAGACGATGCTCTAGCACTCGGCCGTGAAATTGGTGGAAAAGAAGGTTTCCTTGTAGGGATTTCTTCAGCTGCTGCTATCTATGGAGCAATTGAAGTTGCTAAGAAATTAGGTACAGGTAAGAAAGTCCTTGCTCTTGCACCAGATAACGGTGAACGTTATCTCTCTACAGCACTCTATGAATTTGAAGTGTAGCCTCCTAAATGCACTTAGCCCTTATTATAGGGCTTTTTATTTTTACCTTGAAAAATCGACTGCATAGAAAAGTCTTTGGGCGGATAAAGGCTTGTTTGGGTTACAAGAGATGTAAACTGAGAGGTAAGCGTCAAGTGAGAATTGACATGGGATTGGTACTTATGGCCAACAACCTCCTAAAATACAATAAGAGAACGACTAAATTAAAAAGCTAGAGTCCCACAATTGGAAATCTCTAGCTTTTTGTGTTTGAGAACTTTTTTATCTCAGACTCTTATATGATTAATTATTCAAGGCTGCTGCCATTGTAGCTGCAACTTCAGCTTCAAAGTCGTTTGCAGCTTTCTCGATACCTTCACCAACTTCAAAGCGAGCGAACTCAACTACTGAAGCGTTAACTGATTCAAGGTATGCTTCAACTGTCTTGCTGTCATCCATGATGTAAACTTGTGCAAGAAGTGTGTAAGCTTGGTCAACTTTAGTGTTGTCAAGCATGAAGCGGTCCATTTTACCTGGGATGATTTTATCCCAGATTTTTTCTGGTTTACCTTCTGCAGCCAATTCAGCTTTAATATCAGCTTCAGCTTGCGCAATCACTTCATCAGTCAATTGAGCTTTTGATCCATACTTCAAGTGTGGAAGAGCTGGTTTGTTAACCATTGCACGGCTTTCGTTGTCTTGGTCGATTACGTGGTTCAATTGTGCCAACTCATCTTTAACGAATTGCTCATCCAATTCTTTATAAGAAAGAACTGTTGGTTTCATCGCTGCGATGTGCATTGACAATTGTTTAGCAAGAGCTTCGTCTCCACCTTCAACAACTGAAATAACACCGATACGGCCACCGTTATGTTGGTAAGCTCCAAAGTGTTGTGCGTCTGTTTTTTCAATCAATGCAAAACGACGGAATGAGATTTTTTCTCCGATAGTTGCTGTTGCAGATACGTATGCAGCTTCAAGAGTTTCACCTGAAGGCATTGTCAAAGCAAGAGCTTCTTCATTGTTAGCAGGTTTTCCTTCAGCAATAACTTTAGCTGTAGTATTTACCAATTCAACGAATTGAGCATTTTTCGCAACGAAGTCAGTTTCAGCATTTACCTCGATAACTGCTGCAACATTACCGTTAACGTAAACACCAGTCAAACCTTCTGCAGCAACACGGTCAGCTTTCTTAGCCGCCTTAGCCATACCTTTTTCACGAAGCAATTCAATCGCTTTTTCGATGTCACCGTCTGTTTCTACAAGCGCTTTTTTAGCGTCCATAACACCGGCACCAGATTTTTCACGCAACTCTTTTACAAGTTTAGCTGTAATTTCTGCCATTTTGATTCTCCTATATTTTTTAAAAATAGGAGAGCCGGGCTAAGCCCCGCCCTCCTAGGTAATTACTATTTGTATAAATTAAGCGTTGTCGCCTTCTACAACTTCAACGATTTCTTCGATTGAATCTGCTTGAGCTTCTGAAGCTGCAAATTCTGCTTCAACTGCTGCTGCATCTTCACCTTGACGTCCTTCGATGATAGCGTCAGCCAATTTAGCTGTAATCAATTTAACAGCGCGGATAGCGTCATCATTAGCTGGGATGATTACATCGATATCATCTGGATCAGTGTTTGTGTCAACCATCGCTACAACTGGGATTCCCAATTTTTTAGCTTCTTTAACAGCGATTTGCTCTTTATGTGGGTCAACTACGTACATAACATCTGGGATACGAGGCATATCTTCGATACCACCCAAGAATTTTTCAAGACGTGCACGTTGTTTGTTAAGAAGTGCAACTTCTTTCTTAGGAAGAACTTCGAAAGTTCCATCTTCTTCCATACGTTTGATTTCTTTCAAACGAGCGATACGTTTTTGGATTGTTCCCCAGTTTGTAAGAGTTCCACCCAACCAACGGTGGTTGATGAAGTATTGACCTGAACGTACTGCTTCTTCAGCAACTGCATCAGCTGCTTGTTTTTTAGTACCAACGAACAATACAACTGCATCGTTAGCTGCTGCATCACGCATGAAATCGTATGCTTGGTCAGCGTATTTTACAGTTTGTTGCAAGTCGATAACGTGGATTCCGTTACGCTCAGTGAAGATGTACTTAGCCATCTTAGGGTTCCAGCGACGAGTTTGGTGACCAAAGTGTACACCAGCCTCAAGAAGTTGTTTCATTGAAATTACTGCCATGAGTATTTCTCCTTTTTGTTTTTTTCCTCTTCTTGACTTCAACTCGCAAAACGACCCAAGGGCAACTGCTTCACAATTCATCAAGAATGAGTATTATCGTTCACACGACAAGTTTCATTTTACCATACTTTTCCAATATTTTCAAGCGATTTTAGTAGATTTTTAAAGTAAGTTAACTATATAAATCATAAAAGAGACTCAAGTCGAGCCTCTTCGTTTTATTCATTAGTTTGGATAGATGTATGTTACAAAACCTTCTGAAGTTGTAGTAGGATTAAACCAACCACGTTTATTTCCGATTGTACGGTTTCCACCATAGTTTGATTCAGATACTTGGATACTTGTTGATGATGAAACAGCTGTAACTACAGCTACGTGTCCATATCCACCATCATTCCAACATGCAATCGCACCAACTTGAGGTGTAGATCCTGTACGGAAGCCTGCGGCAGCTGCACTTGTAGCCCACTGTGCGCCATTACCCCAGTAGTCTCCAGCCCAAGGTGCCAATGTCTTAGCTCCCCATGTACACTCACCAACTGGATAGCTTGAAGCATTTGTACTATACGTTGGATGATGTTTCACAGCTACAGGACTGTAGCTTGAAGATGATTCAGATACTGCTTGAACTTCTGCTGTAAAAGTTGTATTCCCAGAAGCAACAACTGTTTGTTGTTGACTTGCTTGTTTAGCTTTATAAGCAGCTTCTGCTTCTGCAGCTGCTTTAGCTTCTGCTTCCGCTGCAGCTTTTTTCTCAAGTAAACTTGCTTTTTCATCCTCTGCAGTAGCCTTTTCAGCAGCAAGATTCAATTCTGCAGCTTTCAACTCAGCTTGTTTTGTAGTTAATGTTTGAGCATCATCAGCTAGTTTTTGCTGATTTGCAATAACTGTATTGATTGCGTCATTGTTTGCTACTTGTTTTTCAGAAATAGCTTTTTTATCTGCTTTTTGTTGTTCCAACATTTTGTTGTTTGCAGATACGATTTCACTCATTGCAGCTACACGTGAAATAGCTTCTGTAATTGATTTTGAGTTTACAATTGTATTGATGTAACTAGTTGCAGCTCCATTTGTTTGAGCACTACGGGCTTGTTTTTGCAAAGAATCATTACGAGATACAATATTCTTAGAAAGTTCTGTAATTTCACCCTCAAGCTTTTTAGATTCTGCTTGTAGTCTATCATTTTCAGATTGCAAGTTTGATTGCTCTGTTTGAATAGCAGATACTTGCTCCTGAATTTGATCAACTTGTTTTTGAGCTTCTTGTTGTTGTGCTGTTAAATTACTAATTTTATTATCTTGAGCAGCAATTTTGTCATCAGTAGTTTCTGCATGCGCGGTTGTTAAAACAGCAACTTGAGAAACCATTACTGTACTTAGTAAAAGTGACGCTAAGATTTTTTTCTTCATATTACGTAGATACTCCTTCTATTTAAGACAATACTAGTATACCAAAAAAAGACATAATAAATATTACGCCTTTATTACATTTGTATTTCTTTCTCATAGATAAAATTTTTCAAAAATAAACTGAAAAACAATCATCCATATAAGGTTCAAAATCATTGATGGCACTAAACTATAAACTATGAACAAAGACATACTATCCACAGTTAAACCTATCGCTATCGCAAGTATGTAAGCTCCCATTTCAAATAGAAAAGTCATGACAATAATTGCTAACATTCTCGTCCAACGATTCAATAAAATAACACTATTAAATTTATGGAGAAATACCCCCAACAAGACGAACAACAGAGTCGCAATTCCAATCAAGTGGAAAAAGTAAATATCATAAACTAAACCAACTACAAAACAATAAGCTAAATAGAGATATTCTGATACTTCAATCGTCTCAAATAAGAGAAATAAAAACAGAAAATGACTAGCCAACTGTACGTGGGGAAAAAATGAACCCAGAATCTGGCTAATATGGGCGTCAATTAGAACAAAGAAAGGAAGCAATAAAAACACTCCAACCTGTTTCAACTGTCTCATTATGAATTCCCCACTAATTCTATCACATCTACATTATGAGTATCTGCACTCAATTTAACAGTTACTTCTCGTGTCAAATAGTCTGTACTATGCGTTGTGGCAACCACTTCACCAACAGGAATATCAGCAACGTTAAAGTTTCCTAATCCACCAGTGGTCACCTTATCTCCTGCACTAATCTCACTATTACTATTTAATTGGCTAATTTTAAGAACATCATTTTCCTTATCGTAGCCAACAATAATCCCATAAATTGTGGTAGCACCATGTTGAATTTTAACAGAAATCTTATCAGAATTTTCCGTATTTGTCAGAAGGTTGACCATAGTAGAGTTGTCCTCTACTTTTGAAACACTCCCAATCAAGCCACCGTTTGCAATAGCTAACATGTTCTCAGAAGCCCCTTTTGATTTACCTGCATCTAAGGTCAACTCCTGCTTCCAAGATACTGGAGAACGCATAATAACATCTGCTGCTAAAGTCTTTGTAGCTTGCAACTTGGACTTCATATCAAGCAATTGGCGCAATTGTTCATTTTCTGTCTTTAAACTTTCCGCCTCATTTGATTTAACTTCTAATTGGTAAATCTGTTTCTTCAAACTTTCATTTTCATTATATGTTCGTGTCAAATGAGCCAAATCTGATTTGACAGAATCAAACCATTGAAAAGGTTTTTGCACAACCCTATCAACCAATGAGATTCCATCTCCTAATTTTGTCACAATTGTACTTGAATAAGTCGTCGCTAAGAGAGCTGACACAAGCAGAACAATGACAAAAACAATAATGACATATTTTGATTTTTTAAAACGGTTCATATCCCTACCTTTATATCAAAAACTGTTACAGTAACTTTTTATCAATTCCTGAAAGCTACTAAGATTTTAAGAAAAATAAGCAACAACCAAGTACGAGAATAACAAGGATTGCTAGCGTATCTTTTCGAGTCCATTTCAATTGTCGGTATTGACTTCTGCCTTTCCCATCCTGATAACCACGCGCTTCCATGGCGATAGCCAAGGAATCCGCACGTTTTAAACTTGTCGCAAAAAGAGGAATCAAAATAGGAATCATCGCCTTTACTTTTTGAACAATACTTCCTTCTCCAAAATCCACTCCACGCGCTTTCTGTGCATTCATAATCCGCGTCGTATCATCCATCAAGGTTGGGACAAAACGTAGACTCATGGACAGCATCAATCCAATTTCATGAACTGGAACTTTCACACGCTTTAAAGGCGCTAACAAAGCTTCGACAGCTGAGGCCAAACTTAAGGGCATTGTTGTTAAGGTTAACAAAGTTGAAAAGAAAATAATCAATACAAAGCGACAAAAAATAATTCCAGCTTGTTGCAAAGCATAATCCGTGATTCTCACAAACGAAAACTCAAATAAAACATTCCCATTAGAAATGAAAAATAGTTGAAAAATAGTTGTGAAGGCAATCAAGAAAAACATAGACTTCAAGCCCTGAATAAAAAATGAAAGAGATACTCCTGACAAGGCAATAAATATCCCTGTCGCTATAAAAAGAATCAGATTCGTCAAGGGATTATTAGCCCAAAAAACGATTAAAATCAGTAGCATCATAGCAAGCAATTTGCTGCGTGGATCCAACCGGTGAACAATCGAATCCCCTGGGATATAACGTCCCAAAATCATACTATCCATTTAGCGACTCCTTGAACTCCTCTATCTTAATCGGTAATCGTTTAAATGACACGCCTCTATCAGCCAATCGTTTACAAAAGGCCGTAATTCTAGGTACTCCCAACTGTACTTCTTCCATAAAGACAACATCTTGAAAGACATCACTCGGTTTACCAAACTTAACTAAACATCCCTTTTCCATCACATAGACTTGGTTCGCATATTCAGCTACATCATCCATCAAATGAGTTACCAAGACAATGGTCATCCCTGACTGGTGGAGTTTTTTGAACAAATTCATCAACTCTTTTCTACCCAGAGGATCTAGGCCTGCTGTGGGTTCATCTAAGACTAATATAGCTGGCTCCATGGCAAGTATGCCTGCAATCGCAACACGTCTCATTTGTCCCCCTGACAGCTCAAACGGGCTACGATTAAAAAGTGATTCATCAATTCCAACCAGAGCCAGTTTTTCACGCGCAATCTGCTCCGCATCTTCTTCAGAAACTCCAAAATTTTGCGGTCCAAAAGCAACGTCTTTCAAAACCGTTTCTTCAAAAATCTGATTTTCAGCAAACTGAAATACCAAGCCAACCTGTTTTCTAATTTGACGAATATCTTTATTTTTAGAAGTCGAGGTGATTAAGGTATCAAAAACTCGCACACTCCCTTGACTTGGCACCAATAAACCATTTAATAGTTGTAAAATAGTTGATTTACCACTACCTGTATGCCCAATTAAAGCCGTATAAGAACCATCTTCAATCGTCAAAGAAACATCCGACAAAGCTGTTGAAGCTAAGGGAGTCCCTTTTTGATACGTAAAACTCACATTTTCTAGAGCAATTCCCATAGCTTATCCTCTAGCTCACTTTCTGTCAAATAATTTTCAGGTAAATCATAGCCATTCTGACTCAAAGAATGTTTTAATTGATTGGCAAAAGGATCGTCTAATCCAATTTGATCTAAATCATTTCGAGAGAAAAGCTCCCTTGGACTACTAGTTGATTCAATTTCCCCTTTTTTCATGACCAACACACGATCACTCATGGCAACTTCTTCCAAATCATGTGTAATGGAAATGACCGTCATATCATAGTCTTTTCGAATTCCTTTTACTGTCTCAATAAGTTCTCTACGACCCTCAGGATCTAACATACTCGTTGCTTCATCTAAGATTAAAATAGCTGGTCTTAGGGCTACAACACCTGCAATGGCCACACGTTGCTTTTGTCCACCTGATAGACGCGCTGGCTCTCTCTTTTTAAAGTCCGACATGCCAACCAAATCCAGAGCTTCTTCCACTCTCTTTTTCATTTCTTGACGAGAAAGACCCTGATTTTCCAAACCAAAGGCTACATCATCTTCAACAGTCGCTCCAACAAATTGATTGTCTGGATTTTGAAAAACCATACCGATTTGACGACGTATATCCCAAACATTTTCCTCAGTCAGCCGTTGGCCATCGATTATAATCTCTCCAGATTCTGCTTCCAGTAAACCATCAATTAACCGTACAGTCGTTGATTTACCACTACCATTATGCCCTACAATAGAGAGCCATTCTCCACGTTTCACGTGAAACGTAATATCCTTCACATCATAGTATTCCTGACTTTCCTTATAGCGAAAAGAAAGATTTTTTACATCAATTATTGATTTCATTTCGAACCAAATGTCCCTTTAAATACATAGGCACTACCCTTGAAATAATCATAGCCAGAGTAGATAGTGAAAAACAAGGCCACATAAAGTAGAACTTGACCAATCAAAGTCCAATGTAATAGCAAGAAAATAATCGCAAACATCTGACTGAAAGTTTTAATTTTTCCAGGCATTGCTGCTGCTAAAACTGTTCCGCCAGTTTCAACCAATAAAAGCCTTAAACCTGTCACAGCCAACTCACGACAGATGATTACTGCAACAATCCAAGCTGGAGCCATACCTAACTCAATCAGCATAATAAAAGCCGACATAACTAGTAGCTTATCCGCCATAGGATCTGCAAATTTACCAAAATTACTAACCACATTCCATTTACGAGCTAAATATCCATCTAAATAGTCGGTAATACTGGCAATAGCAAAGATAATAGCTGCTACTATATGACTCTCTATCGAATTTCCTACTGTTAAAATAAAGATAAAAATAGGTATAAATAGAATTCGACCTATTGTTAAAAGATTTGGAATTTGTTCTTTTTTCATTCGTTTTTCCTTAATTTTTAGTAAAGGTCACAGCGATTTGTCCAGTCTGAGCTGTTAATTTCGATAAATCAACAGTCTGATTATCTACTGTTAAGGCGACACCTTTGACAACACCTAACGTAATCATTACAGGATTTTTAGTTGAAACTGTTGTTTCCGCACTTTTATTATCCGGTGATAAGGTCACACCACCCTCAAGCTCACTTTCTGAAACACTAACCCAACTTCTAGCATCTGAGACTGATAATTGTAATTTTGCAGTTTCCTTGCTCGTTTTATAAGCAACTTCTACTCGATTTCCTTCACCCGATACCATTATAGCTGGTTCAATATTCGAAGAACTACTTGAGGATTGAGTTACAGAACTAGTCGAGCTTGTTGCTTGGACTACACTATAACTAGACGCAGATGAACGCTCCGGTTGAGTCTGGACATAATTCCAAACATAATAAGTCACAAAAATTACAATCGATAGTGCAAAGAGTATAAAATAAAATAAAGGTAAAAATGATGTCTTATTTTTCTTACTTGAACGTCTCCTACCTGTCAACTCGTCTTCATCAACATCTACTTCCTCATAGGTAATCATGCTCCCAGAATCGTAAGCATCCAAGATAATTCTCTCATCCAGCTCAACTGCCCAAGCATACTTTCGCAAAAAAGAACGAGTATAAAATGGACTAGGAAGTTGATCAAAATCATCAGCTTCCATCGCTTCCAACATATCCAACTGAATTTCTGTTTTTTTATGTAATTCTTCTAAAGTCAACCCTTGGTTAGTTCTAGCTAAACGTAAAACCTCACCAATTGTTTTTTTCCTCATACTTGTCATTCCTTCTTTCTAGTATCGATTATGACAGGTTCTACAATGGGAATATTGTAAAATCAACTATATCACCATCATCTATTAAATGATGTCCAGCATCAATAACATCCTCTAAAGTGATTTCCTGTAAAAGTTTTGGTAAATCAAAAATTGTCTCACCATGTTCAAAAGCATCATATTGCGTTGCAATAAATTCAAGAGAGTTCATGCTACTGAAAAATTCTCCAAACATCTCTCTTTTGATAATATCTAAATGATCCTCTGTAATATCTAAATCCTTTGTAAAATTACGAATAGCCTTCCTAAACTGATGAGATAAAGCAAATGGCTCTTTTGTGTCCATTGTCAACATAACAAAATGAAAACGACTTGTTACTTCAATTTCAAGAGATAAGGAAGCATCTATCTTACCTGATTCATATAACTTTTGAAAACGATCCGAAGTCCAACCAAACATCATTGCAAATAATAATTTTAATAAAATATGATGTCGATAGCAATCCACCTCAGCAACTTCTCGATTACCTCTAATCCCAATCGCTAGCTTGGGAGAAGATACTTCCATCCTCATACTGTCCGTTTGCTTTACATCCTGTAAAACAAACTTTTCTCTTACTACTTCCTGAAGATCTGAATCTTTCAATTCTTTTCTTTCAAAATAGTCCTGTACTTGCTCCACATCAAAATTACCAACTAAAAACAGAGACATATTTACAGGTTTGTAAAATCTTGTAAAATTTTCTTGTAAATTAGTTAGATTGATTTGGGAAATGGACTCCTCACTTCCAACTATATCAGTTGCTAAAGGTGTACCAGGATACAAATTCGCTAAAGTTGAAAAGAATAAACACGAATCGGGATCATCTTGATACATTTCTCGTTCTTGCTGGATAATATCCTGCTCTCTCAGAATGGAATCTTCAGTAAAATGTGCCGATGTTACCAATTCATCAAGTAAATCTAAATTCTCTAATAGATAATCCGTCGATGAAAAAAGATAGTTTGTCTTTGTAAAGCTTGTAAAAGCATTGCTATCTGCACCTAGACTCGTAAAAGCCGACATCAAATCACTAGAATCTTCTCTCTCAAATAATTTATGTTCAAGAAAATGAGCAATTCCTGCAGGATATTCTTTTACATCTCTGTCAACTTCTGTGACAAGCATATCTACCGAACCAAACTGTACAGTTACACTCCCGTAAACCTCTTTAAATTCCTTTTTAGGTAACAGAGCAACTGTAAATCCATTTGACAAACGAGTTCGATAAACCATTTCTTTTACAGCTGGATAGTATTTTTCTTCAAAAACAACCTTTGTCATTCTATTCCTTCCATAAAGTAAATCGCCTGTAGTTTCACATTATTAGCTGCTCTACAAATAGCATCTTTGTCAATTTGCTCGAGTTTTGCAATCCAACTTTTAAAGTCTGCTGAAGATTTTCCAAGTAAGACATTTTGATAAGCACGTTCAATCAATGAACTTTGATTATCTTGAGAAAGTAACAAAGACCGACGAATCATTTCCTTGGTCTGCTCTAACTCAAGCTCTGTAAAATAACCTTTTTTTAAATCAAGCAGTTGATTATTCATCATTTTACGAGCCTGGTTCCGATTTTCTCGATCGATACCAGCATACATCCTTAAAAATCCACTAAATAAATCAAGCTGACTTGAAATAGTATAAGCTAACCCAGCATTTTCACGGACATTTGTAAATAGTTTAGAATGAGCAAATCCACCAAGTAAACCATTCATTACAATCATGGGTAAATGTTGCTCATCACCATATTCAGAAGGGCAATGATAACCCAACTCTAAAATAGATTGTCCCACATTTTTCCGAACCATGCCTTCTTGTAATATATTCGAATAAGGTTGACAATACTGAACCTTCACATTACCTTCTCGACCTTTAAAACCAAATGATTCTAATATATTTAGAATTTCAACCTCATTAAAATCACCTAGGAAAAAGAAATCTATTCGATCATTGGCCAAAAATTCTTGGAAACAAGAATAAGAACTTTGTGAAGTTTCAGCTGAAATACGATTGCGTAAATCACTATATTCCAATTGGAGACGTTCATCATGAAAAAATAATTTGTCTAATTCTTTATGTGAAAAATAAAAAGAATCATCCATATCAGCTGCTAAACTTGCTAGCAATTGTTTTTTCTCAATTTCAAATAAGACTGGATCAAATCCATTATCAACTACCACGGGTGAGAAAAGAGTCTCTTTTACTAGTTCAAAAACCTGTGAAGTTAACACATTTTTCCTACTTAAAAACTCATCACGAACATAGGTAAGTGTCAATTCTACAATGTGACTTTGCCCTCTTCTAAAACAATTGGTTGACATATCTGTACCGTATAGACTGGCCAAATGTCTTCTCAAATTTTGAGAAGTGGGATACATCTGATTAGCAGACTCTAGCATACTCGCACTCAACATGCGACCTGCAATCGTATCAAGGGATAATGGAGCGGTAAAACGCACGGTGATTTTGTTCGTTTTAAACTTTTTTGATTGGATAAAATGTGTTGAAATTCCATGCACTAACTCCATGATTTACCTCCTTATATACAGACTTCTATTATATCACGAAAACCTGAAATTTTCTTGTTCCCTGTAACACTTTTGAAATAAAAATCGCTTACATTTCTCCCTGTTTCTCTCACTATTTTTAGGAAAATATGGTATAATACCAAAGATTGAGGTGAATTATGGAATACAAATTATTTGAAGAATTTATTACCCTCCAAGCACTACTCAAAGAACTTGGAATTACACATAGCGGAGGAGCTATCAAATCCTTTCTCTCTGAACATTCTGTTTACTTTAATGGGGAATTAGAGAATCGTCGTGGTAAAAAACTTCGTATTGGCGATAAAGTTGACATACCTGACATGAACATTGACATCTTATTGACACAACCTACTTCTGAAGAACAAGAGGAATACCAAGCTGATAAAGTTGAAAAAGAACGGATTGCTAAACTTGTCAAAGAGATGAATAAGGGAGTTAAAAAAGACAAATCTAAACCTACTTCATCACCTAAAAGCAAACAAGCTCCACGATTCCCTGGTAGATAATCATGTGGCTACAAAACCTATCTCTCAAAACTTTTCGTAATTACAAAGAGACGAAAATAGACTTTAATCCTAAATTAAATGTCTTTTTAGGACGTAATGCACAAGGAAAAACAAACATGTTAGAGGCTATCTATTTTTTAGCCTTAACACGTAGTCATCGAACTCGAACAGATAAAAATCTCATTCATTTTGATGAGGAACAACTTCATCTTTCAGGTCTTGTTCAGAAAAAAACTGGATCCATTCCCCTAGAAATCGAACTAACACAAAAAGGCCGTGTGACAAAAGTTAATCACTTAAAACAGGCGCGCCTTTCAGATTATGTAGGACACATGAATGTTGTCTTATTTGCTCCTGAAGATTTACAACTAATTAAAGGAGCACCTTCAATTCGACGAAAATTCATTGATATGGAGCTTGGACAAATTAAGCCAATCTATTTATCAGATTTAACCAATTATAATCACATCCTAAAACAAAGAAACACTTATCTAAAATCAGCTCAAAAAATAGATGAAACCTTCCTTTCTGTGTTGGATGATCAGCTAGTCGATTATGGATGTCGTGTAATGAATCACCGCTTAGATTTCATAAAAAAGCTAGAAGCATTTGGTCGTAAGAAACATTTTGAACTCTCTAATCAGATTGAAGAGTTGTCAATATCCTATCAATCTTCTGTCAAGATAACTGACAAAGAAAACTTATCTGAATCTTTCAAAATTGCTTTAGAAAAAAGTAGATCTAGAGATTTATTTAAAAAGAATACTGGTGTTGGTCCTCATCGAGATGACATTTCTTTTTATATAAATGGGATGGATGCTAGTTTCGGAAGTCAAGGCCAACATCGTAGTCTCGTCCTTTCTATAAAATTAGCAGAAATCGAACTAATGGAAAGTATTACTACAGAATCCCCAATATTATTGCTTGACGATGTTATGAGTGAACTTGACAATACTAGACAGTTAAAATTATTAGAAACGATTTCTCAGTCAATCCAAACCTTTATCACAACAACAAGCTTAGACCATCTTCAAAATCTACCAGAAAATCTAAGTATTTTCACTATTCAAGATGGTCAAGTTGCTGTAAATAGAACTTGACAATATTGTAAAAGAGGCTGGGACAAAAAGATTTTGACTTTAGGTATTCTTTATTATAAATTTTTAAAATTGATAGATTAGACAAAAAAGCGAACAAGATCGAATTTTGAATGTCAGATAACTCGTTTTGTTCGCTTTTTATATTTAAGGTTAGACTTTTGTCCCAGACTCTTTTTATTTCTTTTACATAGAATAATTTGGTGCCTCATTAGTAATTTGTACATCATGAGGGTGGCTTTCTTTCAAACCAGCACCAGACATTTCAATAAATTGAGCATTATCATGCAACTCTTTAAGGTTAGCTGCACCACAATAACCCATACCAGAACGGATACCACCAATCATTTGGAAGACAATATCAGCTGCCGCTCCTTTATAAGCAACACGACCTTCAATTCCTTCTGGAACGAGTTTGTTTGCTTCATTGACAGAACCTTGGAAGTAACGATCGCTTGAACCTTTCTTCATTGCTGCGATTGATCCCATACCACGGTAAGTCTTGAATTTACGTCCTTGGAAGATTTCAGTTTCACCTGGTGCTTCGTCTGTTCCAGCAAACATTGATCCAAGCATAACAGCATTTCCACCTGCAGCAAGGGCTTTTACAATATCTCCAGAATACTTGATTCCACCGTCAGCAATGATCGTTTTACCATATTCACGCGCAACGGCTGCAGCATCGTAGATAGCTGTTACTTGCGGAACACCAACACCAGCAATAACACGAGTGGTACAGATTGAACCTGGTCCAATCCCAACCTTGACAACATCTACACCTGCTTCATAAAGTGCGCGCGCTCCCTCAGCAGTAGCAATATTTCCAGCAATCAAAGTACGATCTGGGAAGTGAGCACGAATCTCAGCAATTTTACGCAAGACACCTGCAGAATGACCATGTGCAGTATCAATAACAATCGCATCCGCCCCTGCCTCAAAAAGTGCCTCTGCACGTTCAAATGTATCTGAAGTAACACCTACTGCACCTGCAACTAGAAGACGACCAAACTCATCTTTAGCAGCATTTGGAAATTCAATAACTTTTTCAATATCTTTTATAGTGATCAAACCAGAAAGACGACCTTCTTCATCTACCAAAGGAAGTTTTTCAATACGGTGTTCTTGAAGAATACTCTCAGCAGTTGCAAGATCTGTACCCACAGGAGCAGTAACAAGATTTTCACTAGTCATATGATTTGAGATTGGTTGGTTATAGTCTGAAATAAAACGAAGATCTCGGTTTGTCAAAATACCAACCAATTTACGATTTTCAAGTGTTTCAACAACTGGAACACCACTGATGCGGTAACGACCCATAAGCTCATCTGCTTCAGCAATTGTATGTTCAGGCGTCAAGAAGAAGGGATCAATAATAACTCCATTTTCAGAACGTTTTACCTTACGAACCTCTTCTGCTTGTTGAGCAATTGGCATGTTTTTATGGATAACTCCGAGACCGCCTGCACGAGCAATAGCAATGGCCATTTGACTCTCTGTTACTGTGTCCATAGCAGCGGTAATAATTGGGATATTTAAAGTCAAATTATCTGCCAATTTAGTTGTTAAATCTGCATCGTTAGGCAACACATGACTTTCAGCTGGAATAAGCAATACATCATCAAAGGTAAAACCTTTTTTCAAAAATTTAGTGTCCCAATTAGACATTCGAAGTTTCCTCTTTTCTTTCTTTTTGAGCTTGACTCTTTTTATATTGTATCTATCATACCATTCTATAAAAATTTGTCAAATGTTACAGGGGTAAATAAAAAACTATCTTTTCTTTGAGATAGAAATGATAGTTTCTTGTAAAATAAACTTAGTTAAAGTAATGGAGTCCCATTGCTCCTTTAACCTCAGATAAGGTTTGACCTGCAACTTCACGCGCTCTTTCACTACCTTTTTGAAGCATATTATAAACTTCTCCCATATCCTTAGCAAATTCGATACGGCGCTCACGAATAGGACCCAGTTCACGTTCTAATATTTCAAGTAGATAACGTTTGGTTTTCACATCACCAAGACCACCTCGTTGATAATGTTCCTTCATGTCAGCAATTTCTTGAGCATCTTCTGGACGACCAAAAACATCTAGGTAATGGAAAACCATATTTCCTTCAATCTTACCTGGATCCTCAACGCGGATATGATCTGGATCTGTATACATACTCATTACTTTTTTACGCAAAGTATCCGCATCATCAGCTAAATAAATACCGTTATTAAGTGATTTAGACATTTTAGCATTTCCATCTAAACCAGGCAAACGCCCTGCTCTCTCATTTTGTGGATAAATACCTTCTGGTTCCACCAAAACATTACAGTTATATGCATTGTTAAAAGAACGAACAATCTCGCGAGTTTGCTCAATCATTGGTTTCTGATCTGTCCCAACAGGAACATAATTGGCCTTAAAGGCTGTGATGTCAGCTGCTTGTGCAATTGGATAAACCAAAAATCCTGTCGGAATGCTTTCTCCAAATCCTTTTTGAGCAATCTCTGTCTTGACAGTTGGATTTCGCTCCAGACGTGCTAATGAAACCAGATTCATATAGTACATAGATAGTTCAGCCAGCTCTGGAATCTGGCTTTGAATAAAGATAGTCGATTTACTTGGGTCCAATCCAACTGCAAGGTAATCCAAAGCCACATTTCCAATAGACTCTACAATGGTTTGAGGATCTTTGGCGTGATCTGTCAAGGCTTGTTGGTCAGCCAAGAACACAAACATGTCATACTTATCCTCTTCCTGTAATAATACTCGATTTTTGAGACTTCCAACATAATGTCCAATATGCAATTTTCCTGTTGGACGGTCTCCTGTTAAAATAATGGGTTTAGTCATTTTATTCTCCTTCGATATAGTCCCTTCAATTATAGCATTTTTTTAATGAAATAACCGCAATTTATCAAAATAAATCGACCTTGCTATTTATGTTTTTGTGTAAAGGGAATTGTAAATATAATTTACACAAAATTGACAGATAAAAATTTGAATATTTCCGTATTTTCTAGTAGAATAAATATATTACACATATAGGAGAAAAACATTGCTTACAGTATCTGATGTTTCACTACGTTTTAGTGATCGCAAACTTTTTGATGATGTCAATATCAAATTTACAGAAGGAAATACCTATGGATTAATCGGTGCTAATGGTGCCGGAAAATCAACCTTTTTAAAAATTTTAGCTGGAGATATCGAACCTACTACTGGTCACATCTCTCTTGGTCCAGATGAACGTCTCTCTGTTCTTCGTCAAAATCACTTTGACTATGAAGATGAACGTGCCATTGATGTTGTTATCATGGGAAATGAGAAACTTTATAGTATCATGAAAGAAAAAGATGCTATCTACATGAAGGAAGATTTCTCAGACGAAGATGGAGTGCGTGCTGCCGAACTTGAAGGTGAGTTTGCCGAGCTTGGAGGCTGGGAAGCAGAAAGTGAAGCCTCTCAACTACTTCAAAACCTAAACATTCCAGAAGAATTGCACTACCAAAATATGAGTGAATTGGCTAACGGTGAGAAAGTGAAAGTTCTCCTCGCCAAAGCACTTTTTGGTAAACCAGATGTTCTTCTTTTGGACGAGCCGACCAATGGTTTGGATATCCAATCTATTACTTGGCTAGAAGACTTCTTGATTGATTTTGATAACACCGTTATCGTAGTATCCCACGACCGTCACTTCTTGAATAAAGTATGTACTCACATGGCCGACCTTGACTTCGGAAAAATCAAACTCTATGTCGGAAACTATGACTTCTGGAAGGAATCTTCTGAACTCGCTGCTAAATTGCTAGCAGACCGTAATGCCAAAGCAGAAGAAAAAATTAAACAATTACAAGAGTTCGTTGCTCGTTTCTCTGCTAATGCTTCTAAGTCAAGACAAGCAACATCACGTAAAAAAATGCTTGATAAGATTGAACTAGAAGAGATTGTACCATCTAGTCGTAAATATCCATTTATCAACTTTAAAGCTGAGCGTGAAATTGGTAATGATCTCTTGACAGTAGAAAATCTAACTGTAAAGATTGATGGTGAGACTATTTTAGATAATATCAGCTTTATCTTGCGTCCAGGTGATAAGACAGCTCTTATTGGACAAAATGATATCCAAACGACTGCATTAATTCGTGCAATCATGGGAGATATTGACTATGAAGGAACTGTCAAGTGGGGAGTTACAACTAGTCAATCTTACCTGCCAAAAGATAACTCAGCTGATTTCGCAGAGGGAGAATCAATTCTTGACTGGTTGCGTCAATTCGCAAGTAAAGAAGAAGATGACAATACTTTCCTACGTGGCTTCCTAGGCCGTATGCTCTTCTCTGGAGATGAGGTTAACAAACCTGTAAACGTCTTGTCAGGGGGAGAAAAAGTTCGTGTCATGCTTTCAAAACTCATGCTCTTGAAATCAAATGTCCTTGTCCTCGATGATCCAACCAATCACTTGGACTTAGAATCTATCTCAAGCTTGAATGACGGATTGAAAAACTTTAAAGAATCAATCATCTTTGCCAGCCATGACCACGAGTTTATTCAAACTCTAGCTAACCATATCATTGTCTTATCTAAAAATGGCGTCATCGATCGTATCGATGAAACCTATGATGAATTCCTAGAAAATGCAGAAGTACAAGCAAAAGTTAAAGAACTTTGGAAAGACTAAATAAATCTTCAAAACTCAGTTGGGTTAACCAGCTGAGTTTTCTAACATTTTATGAGGTAACATGAAATTATTTTTTAAAACATATTGGACCTATTTTGTTTCTTTCATCATTCCTGTATTGATTATGACAGGAGTATACCTATCTCAAGGTATCTACTGGAATAGTGACAACTCTCCTCTATTAGGAGATGGCTTTCATCAATACGTTATTTTTGATATAACTCTAAGGAATATCCTACATGGAAATGGTAGTCTATTTTACACCTTTACAAGTGGTCTAGGATTAAACTTCTATGCTCTATCTAGTTATTACTTGGGTAGTTTTCTCGCGCCTCTGGTTTACTTTTTTGATCTAACGAATATGCCAGATGCTGTCTATCTGACAACTCTCTTAAAATTTGGATTGATTGGTTTGTCAACCTTCTTTAGTTTAAAAAAATTATTTAAAAATATCCCTCAGACTATAAAACTAGCTTTATCTACTTCCTATGCTCTGATGAGTTTCACTGTTAGTCAACTAGAGATAAAAACCTGGCTAGATGTTTTTATCTTGATTCCTTTAATTATAACTGGTTTACACCTACTCATAACTGAAAAGAAATTCTCATTATACTTTACAAGTCTGTCAATATTATTTATCCAAAACTATTATTTTGGCTATATGACAGCATTGTTTCTTATTTTCTGGTATATCTGTCAAATTTCTTGGGACTTTAAAACTCGAAAATCATCTTTTCTTGATTTCATAATCACCTCCTTTTTAGCTGGTATGGCTAGCTTGATTATGACTCTTCCCACTCTGTTTGATTTACAGACACATGGAGAAAAATTAACTGAAGTTACAAAGTTTCAAACTGAAAGTAGCTGGTATCTTGATCTCTTTGCTAAGCAATTCATTGGTTCCTTTGACACAACAAAGTATGGGGCCATCCCAATGATTTTTGTTGGACTACTTCCCTTTATTTTGACCATTTTATTTTTTACGCTGAAATCTATTAAGTTTCACGTGAAACTTATCTATGCAATCTTCTTTACATTTCTAATTGCAAGCTTTTATATAGAAGCGCTTGATTTATTTTGGCAAGGCATGCATACTCCAAACATGTTTTTACATCGCTATGCTTGGATTTTCTCTACCTTGTTAATTTACACAGCAGCGGAAGTCTTAAATCGTCTGAGAGAAATTAAAATCTGGAACTTTTTAGTTTCGCTTTTTCTTGTAGTAACAGGATTTTTAACTACCATCTATCTAAAATCACATTATTCTTTTTTAACAGAATTGAATATTCTGCTTACTCTTGAATTTTTGGTTGTCTATTCGCTTTTACTCCTTGCAGTTATTAAAAAATTTATCTCTGTAAATCTATTTGCCATTCTAATTTCTTTATTTATAATGGTTGAAATGAGTTTAAATGCTTCATCTCAAATGGGCGGAATTGCAAAGGAATGGGGATTTGCTTCTCGAAGTGCTTATAATCGAGATATCCCAGCTATGGAATCTTTCTCAACATATATTGGAAATTCATTTACTCGTACTGAGAAACTACAAACTCAGACAGGAAATGACAGTATGAAATTCAACTACAATGGAATCTCTCAATTTTCATCTGTTCGAAATCGTTCAGCAAGCTCTACTTTAGATAAACTTGGTTTTAAATCCTCTGGGACTAATCTCAATCTCCGCTATGCAAATAATAGTATTTTGGCTGATAGTTTATTTGGTATCCAGTACAATATCTCAGACAGTCCTATTGATAAGTATGGATTCCAAGATGTATATCAAAAAGATAATCTTACCCTATATGAAAATCAATTCTCTCTTCCGATTGCATTTGCTAGTCAATCTGTTTACAACGATGTCAAGTTCAATGAACACACTCTAGATAATCAAGCCTTGTTTTTAAATCAACTTGCTGACGTCAATTTTGATTATTTTTCTCCAATACCCTATGAAAAAACAGAGAATACTGATGATTTGATTACTGTTACAAGTTCTTCAAATGAAGATGCAGCAATCCAGTATCAAATTGAAGTGCCAGAAAACAGCCAAGTTTATCTTTCTTTCACAAACCTTCACTTTTCTAATGACAAACAAAAGAAGGTTGACATCCTTGTAAATGGGGAAAAGAAAACTTTTACAACTGATAATGTCTTCTCCTTCTTTAATCTAGGCTATACAAAAGAGAAAAAAACTTTCAATATCAATGTTAGTTTCCCTGGAAATTCACAAGTATCATTTGAATCTCCTACCCTCTATCGTTTAGATACCAAAACTTTCACCGAGGCAATTCAAAAAATTAAAGAACAACCTGTCACAGTATCAACTTCTAAAAACAAGGTCTTTGCTACATATGATGTTAAACAAGATACGTCCATTTTCTTCACCATTCCTTATGACAAAGGCTGGTCTGCCTACCAAGATGGTAAGAAAATAAAAATTAACCAAGCTCAAACTGGCTTTATGAAAGTTGACGTTCCTAAGGGAAAAGGAACTATTACACTTTCCTTTATTCCCAATGGTTTTGTTATTGGAGCAATCTGTTCCTTTACTTCTCTTTTACTATTTGGAATTTATAATCACAAACGAAAAGCATCTAAGACATAAAAAATCGACCAGTTAATCGGTCGATTTTTTAATCTTCTTCCATTTTCTTAGGTTGATAGACTAGCATACCTAAACCAGTAAATAGAGCTAGTATCACAGCAAGGAAAATAACTTGATGATGAATATTTCCTGTCATAGAAATTGTTTGTCGTAATCCCAAAACCGAATAACTCATTGGTAACCAAGGATTAATAGCTCTAAAGAAATCATTTGTCAAAGCAAGTGGATAGGTACCTGCACTTGATGCTAACTGTAATAAAAGCAAAATAAGAGAGAAGAAAGCTCCTATACGGCTATTCCATGTTGTTAAAGCGGTCACCATGGACATGAATACTAAACTTGTTAGGATAATGAGAATAAATGTTCTCATCTCATGATTAGCCGTTAGACCAATAAGATGAACTCCTCCATATACCAAAATTCCTGCCAAAACAGCTATAATACCATTTATTTCTGCTCGAGATTTCAACCAAGCCCAACGACTCTCTGGATGACGTCCTGAAGGCAACCTCGTAAAGATCATATTCGTTGATATTGCTGCAACAAAGAGAGCAACTGATATCATATAAGGAGCCATTGCAATTCCATTTACAGGAACTTGATCATTGTCTGTTTTGGAAAGATTGAGTGGATTTGACAAAATCTCTGCATTTTTAGATTCCGTTGATGCTGATTTAAGTTGATCACTAGCATTACTTAATCCTTGTCCCAAAGAAACAACTCCTATCTGTAAACCTTCCAATCCAGAAGTTAACTTTTTTCCACCTTCTGCTAGTTTCCCAGCTCCATCTGCCAATTTATTAGCTCCGCTTTCTAATTGAGAAGCACCTGAAATTAACTGACTGGATTTGTCTGCTAATTGACCAGATCCTGATTGTAATTTATCAACTCCTGCCATTAATTCTTGACTCTTTTGATTCAATTGATTGGAACCAGTTGATAATTTTTCAATACCAGATACTAATTCTGGAGTTTTTTCAACTAATTGACCAACTCCTGCTGTCAAGATAGAAGATTTTTGTGTCAAGGTGTTTGAGCCTGAAACTAGTTGATCCAAACTACCTGTCAAGGTGGAATTCTTTTCACTTAGTTGACTTGCGCCCTGAGAAACTTTATCAACACCTGCAGTATATGCATTTACACCTGATGCAATCGACTGACTAGCAGGAACTAATTTACTCGTCACTGCTCCCTGTATTTCTGTTAATCCACTTGACAATCCTGTCAAAGAAGTAGAAGCAATAGGTAATACTTGATTAGCTTGATTTTTTAACGTCGAAAGATTTGAAGATTGATTTTGTAAGTTTTCTAAACTTCCCTGTAAACCTTGTACTAAAGCTATAATTGACTGAGCCGATTGAATACTATCAGTCGAATTTTGAGATACAGAAGCACTTATCTCAGCTTGTTGCTCACTTGTCAATGATTGATAAGCTGCTGTCGATTGAATATTTGCTAATGTAGCTACTTTTTCAGACTGAGCACTTGCTAACATTTGATTAGAAAGAGAAACTATACTTGATAAAACAGAAGACAATTGTTTTGTATCTCCAACATCAATATTTTGAATGGCTTGGTTTAACTGATTCAGACCAGAAGATAATTGATTAATTTGATCTTTTTGCTCAGACGAAGTATCTAACTTGCTAGAAAGTTGTTGAATCCCTTCACTTAATTGCTCCACACCCATTCGAAGTGTAGCTGATTGATTAGATAACTGATTCGCACCTGTTGCAAGATTTCCCACTCCATTTGTATAGGCATTAACACCAGATGAAAATTGGTTAAGACCAGTATTGAGCTGAGAAACACCTCCAGTATAGGCCTCTACACCAGTATATAACTGATTGATTCCCCCTACTAATTCAGGACTTTTAGAAGATAATTGACCTAACCCACTATCTAATTGACTCACTGCACCAGTATATGTAACTAAACCACTATTAAAATTTCCTAAGCCAAGATGAAGTTGTTCAACACCAGAAACATAAGCAGATAATCCTTTAGTAAACTGCTCCGTTCCATTTGAAAATGTTAAACTTGAATCTGCTAAAGAGTTTAGGTTAGAAGTTAATGTTTGACTTCCTGCCACTAACTGATCCGCTCCATCAGTTAGTTTTTCACTTCCAGAAGCTGCTTGACTCATACCATCCTTTAATTCGACCATCTTATCAAATAAAGCTTTAGTATAGGTCTCGGTTACATTGGTAGAAACATTCTGCTTCAATTGTGTCATCGCAGAATCGCTCATCTTGCTAGCAATAAAACTATGACCACTTGAAGTCTGATAATCGATTTGCATTTGCTCTGGATGATTCGTTAAAATAGAAGCTGCTTTTTCAGATAAATCACTTGGTAAAGTCACTACCATATAGTAATTGCCATCTTCCAATCCCTTCTTTCCTTCATCTTCATCTACGAAATGAAAATCTAAGGTTTTATTTTCTTTTAAATTTGACACCATGTCTTTTCCTATAGCCATGGTATTACTGTTATAGGAAGCTTCTTTATCATGATTGACAACTGCCACAGGTAAGTCAGACAATTGCCCATATGGATCCCACATTGATGACAAAAATATGATATTGTACAGAGCTGGAATAAGAGAAATCCCTATCATAACAATAATAAAGGTTGGTTTTTTAAAAATTGCTTTCCATTCTTTAAACATAGCTTCTCCTTTTTTAAACATATTGTCTAAAATTTTGATATAATAGATTATACATTAAAAAATCTAAATTACAAGATAAAAAATCCATTTTTAGACATATAGTCTAATTTGTTTACAAGGAGGAAGTATGCAAGAGAGTAACAAACGCTTAAAAACAAAGCGAACTATTGAAAATGCTATGGTACAATTACTGATGGAACAGCCATTTGACCAAATTTCTACTGTCAAGTTAGCAGACAAAGCCGGAATTAGTCGTTCCAGCTTCTATACTCACTATAAGGATAAGTATGATATGATTGAGCACTATCAAAGCAAGCTATTCCATACATTTGAATATATTTTTCAAAAACATGCTCATCACAAAAGAGACGCTATTTTAGAAGTATTTGAATATCTAGAATCAGAACCACTTCTGGCTGCCCTTCTTTCTGAAAATGGGACTAAAGAAATCCAAAATTTCTTACGAAATAAACTTCATATCATGCTCAGTACAGATTTACAAAAGCGATTTATGCAACTGAATCTCAATACCACTGAATTAGAATATAGTAGTATCTATCTAACTCATGCACTTTTTGGTGTCTGTCAAACTTGGATTGCACATGGAAAAAAAGAAAGTCCTCAAGAAATAACAGACTTCCTTATGAAAATGCTTGGTGATACAAATTGATATAAAAAGAGGAACACAGTTGTGTTCCCTTTTATCTATACTCCGCCAGTAGGACTCGAACCTACGACATCATGATTAACAGTCATGCGCTACTACCAACTGAGCTATGGCGGATAAAATAGTCCGTACGGGATTCGAACCCGTGTTACCGCCGTGAAAAGGCGGTGTCTTAACCCCTTGACCAACGGACCTTCTATCTGTAGCAGATATAACCATTATATCAATTTCTTACTAATTGTCAATCACTTTTTAGATTTTTTCTCTAGAATATCTTTCAATTTTCTAATTTTTAACCTTGAAATAGGACAGCGATGGTCTTCATAGAAAACGACTTCTAGATTCTTTCGGTCAATTTCTCTGATATTGCCTATATTTACCAAAAATGACTTATGAGGAGAATAAAATCGTTGGGTATGTTTATCCTTTTCCTGAATATCTGTCATTGTTCCATAGAACTCTTTGGCAAAATTCTTACCAATAATGCGTAATTTATGAGAGACTCCTGTTGTTTCAATATACAAAATATCATGGTAAGGAATTTTTAAATCATTTCCCTTGTAATTATAGTCAAAATAATCTACAACATCTTCATTTTCAAGTAACATACTCTTCGTGTAGAAGATATTTTGCTCAATTCTCTTCTTAAACATCTCATCATTGATATCTTTATCAACAAAATCTAGGGCTGATACCTGGTATTTATAGGTCAATGTCGCAAACTCTGATCGACTGGTGATAAAGACGATAATAGCGTAAGGATTGTAATGACGAATGAGCTGAGCCACTTCAAATCCCTTTTTCTCAATCCCATGAATATCAATATCTAGGAAATAAAGCTGATTTACTTCATCGTTTTCAATGTATTCTTCAAATTCACGGACTTTTCCCGTTGTCTTGTATGATATTGGAATATTCGATTCTTTCGAAATTTCATCCAATATTCTCTCTAGTCTCACTTGATGTTCAATAACATCTTCTAAAATTAAAACTTTCATTCAAATTCCCTCTTAAATCTAATGATTTGTCTAAATGTACTGCCTTCCATCTCTGTTTCTAAAATAATGTTGTTGTACTTATCTAGTAGTTCTTTCACATTATTTAATCCGACTCCGCGATTTCTTCCCTTAGTGGAGAATCCTAAGGCAAATAGATCTCCTGAAGGAGTCATCGTCATTTTACATGAATTCTGAATCACAATAACTGTTTCAGTTTCCATCTTAATAACTGCTACTTCCATCTGCTTTTTATAACTATCAGCCGATCCTTCGACAGCATTGTTCAATAAAACACTCATAATACGAACCAAATCCAATAGTTCAATTGGGAGCTTGGTAATCGTATCTTTTACTTCCAGTGTAAACTCTACACCATTATTTCGAGCATAGACAATTGACTGAGCAACCAAACTTCGTAAAGCTGAATCTTCTATGTTGTTCAAATCAAAGTAAGTGTACTTATCTGAACGTAGTTTATGATTTGCTTTGACCAAAACTTCATTGTAAACTCTGTCAATTTCCTGTAAATTACCACTGTCAATTGCCATCTGCATGCTGACAAGCATCCCAGCATAGTCATGTCGAAAACCACGGATTTCATTATACAGACCAACAATTTCATCTGTATAATTCTGTAAATGTTTCTGTTCAAATTTCTTCTGCTTCAAAGCAATCTCTTTCTCCATTTGTTCTTTATGCGAATTCATTGCAAAGAAGGTCAAAAGGAGAGAAATAAAGACGATAGATGACAAAATACTTCCAAAACTATTCAAATGTTTAATCGTACTTACCATATCAGAAACGAAAGATACAATATGTAGCAATAGTAAAGCAAAAAATACTTTTTTCAAGAAAAGATAAAGATAGTCCTTGTCAAAATAGGTTAGTTCCAAATGGAAATAATGAATGATTTTTAAGACAACAAAATAGGTCAACACCGTTACAACGAAAAAGAATGGGTAATAATGTTGTAAAACAAAATTGTCTCCTGTTATAGAGGAGAAAGTTACGGACAGAAAGTTATGAGGGCTCTCATATAAAAGAGATAGTAGTAAACTTAGAAATAGTCCTCTATCCCTCTCATACTGTTTAATCCATCGAAAATAGGAATATAAGCCCAAAGGAAGTAAAAATGTTGCAGTCCCTAACCCATCCAAATTTAGAAGATAAAAGGAAAGTTCAAGTACTACTTCTACTAGTAATGTATAAGCACCAAAAACGTATAGCTCTTTTCTATTTATTTGACCTTTACAAATTAAATAGTAACTGTGACTAATAATTAAAAAATGACCAATAACTGTCCCAAATCCAAGTAAATTCATTACTCTTTCTCCTTATTTCATTACTTTTTTCGTTGGAAAAGAAAATCAAGGAGGATGTCTGAAACCCTAATTTCTCCACCTTGAATCTTTTGCAAGTCTTTTTCCTTCAAAGATACAAACTGTTCCAATTTAACTGTGTTTTTCATAATAAAATCTCCTAAAATGTTTTTTTCTTGTAAGCTAACTTACAAAAACCATTATACAAAATGGAATTTCATTTTAGATAAAATTCTCTCAACTGTCATTTTTTTCTCCCCAAGTGTACTTTTTTAAGAAAAAAGCCGGGAAAATTCCCAGCTTTGCTACTATATTGATCCCAGCAGGATTCGAACCTGCGACCGTTCGCTTAGAAGGCGAATGCTCTATCCAGCTGAGCTATGAGACCTAACATAATTATTCTACCAAAAATTCAATTAAAAGTCAATTTTCTATTTATGATAGGGCGATCCCTGCTGAATCGTAAAAGCGCGATAGATTTGTTCAACAAGGACTAGTCTCATTAACTGATGAGGCAAGGTTAAAAGGCCAAAACTAACAGAAAGATTGGCTCTATTTTTTACATCCTGTGCTAACCCCAGACTCCCTCCAATAATAAAGGTAAGAGTAGAAAATCCTTTTATAGAAGCTTCTGCTAACTGCTTACTAAATTCTTCCGAGGAGAAAGTTTTCCCTTCGATAGCTAACACAATAACGAAATCACGGTCACCAACTTTTGATAAAATTCTCTGACCTTCTATTTCTAAAATCTTTTGATTTTCTGACTCACTGGCCTTATCTGGTGTTTTTTCATCTGCTAGCTCAATCATTTCAAGCTTAGCAAATCGAGAAATTCGTTTTGAATACTCTGAGATACCATCTTTTAAATACTTTTCTTTCAGTTTTCCAACTGTTACAACTTTAATTTTCATGACTCTATTCTAACATATTCTCTATTTTTTCACATCTTATTCACAAAATAAAAGGTTAATTTTCACCGAGAAAACCACAGATTTTTGAAAGTTATCCACAATCTGTGAAAAACTTTTGTGTTTAAGTTATAATTAAGCTAGTCAGTTTATACTTTCAGTAATTTCAAACATATGGAGGCAAATATGAAACATCTAAAAACATTTTACAAAAAATGGTTTCAATTATTAGTCGTTATCGTCATTAGCTTTATTAGTGGAGCCTTGGGTAGCTTTTCAATAAACCAACTAACTCAAAAAAGTACTGTAAGTACCTCTAACAACAATAGCACTATTACACAAACTGCCTATAAAAACGAAAATTCAACAACTCAGGCTGTTAACAAAGTAAAAGATGCTGTTGTTTCTGTTATTACTTATTCAGCAAATAGACAAAATAGCGTATTTGGTAATGATGATACTGACACGAATTCTCAGCAAATCTCTAGTGAAGGATCTGGGGTTATTTATAAAAAAAATGATAAAGAAGCTTACATCGTCACCAACAATCACGTTATAAATGGTGCCAGCAAAGTAGATATTCGCTTGTCAGATGGAACTAAAGTACCTGGAGAAATCGTCGGAGCTGATACTTTCTCTGATATTGCTGTCGTCAAAATCTCTTCAGAAAAAGTGACAACAGTAGCTGAGTTTGGTGATTCTAGTAAGTTAACCGTAGGAGAAACTGCTATTGCTATTGGTAGCCCATTGGGTTCTGAATATGCAAATACTGTCACTCAGGGTATTGTATCTAGTCTAAATCGAAATGTGTCCTTAAAATCTGAAGATGGACAAGCCATTTCTACAAAAGCCATCCAAACTGATACTGCTATTAACCCAGGTAACTCTGGTGGCCCACTGATCAATATCCAAGGACAGGTTATCGGAATTACATCAAGTAAAATTGCAACAAATGGAGGAACATCTGTAGAAGGTCTTGGTTTCGCAATTCCTGCAAATGACGCTATCAATATTATTGAACAGTTGGAAAAGAACGGAAAAGTGACGCGTCCAGCTTTGGGCATCCAAATGGTCAATCTCTCCAATATTAATACAAGTGATATTAGAAGACTCAATATTCCAAGCAGTGTAACATCTGGTGTAGTTGTTCGTTCTGTACAAAGTAATATGCCTGCCAATGGTCACCTTGAAAAATACGATGTTATTACAAAAGTAGATGACAAAGAGATTGCTTCATCAACAGACTTACAAAGTGCTCTTTACAATCATTCTATCGGAGACACCATTAAGATAACTTACTATCGTAACGGTAAAGAAGACACTACATCTATTAAACTTGACAAGAGTTCAGGTGATTTAGAATCTTAATTGACATCTATGTAAAGAAAACTTTACATAAGAGAAAAGATGTGTTAGTGTAGAATCATGGAAAAATTTGAAATGATTTCTATCACAGATATACAAAAAAATCCCTATCAACCCCGAAAAGAATTTGATAGAGAAAAACTAGATGAACTAGCACAGTCTATCAAAGAAAATGGGGTCATTCAACCGATTATTGTTCGTCAATCTCCTGTGATTGGTTATGAAATCCTTGCAGGAGAGAGACGCTATCGTGCTTCACTTTTAGCTGGTCTAAGGTCTATCCCAGCTATTGTTAAACAACTTTCAGACCAAGAGATGATGGTCCAGTCCATCATTGAAAATTTACAGAGAGAAAATTTGAATCCAATAGAAGAAGCACGCGCCTATGAATCTCTCGTAGAGAAAGGATTTACCCATGCTGAAATTGCAGATAAAATGGGCAAGTCTCGTCCTTACATCAGCAACTCCATTCGTTTGCTTTCCTTGCCAGATGCTATCCTATCAGAAGTAGAAAATGGCAAACTATCACAAGCCCATGCGCGTTCTCTAGTCGGGTTGAATAAGGAACAACAAGACTATTTCTTTCAACGAATTATAGAGGAAGACATTTCTGTAAGGAAGTTAGAAGCTTTTCTGACAGAGAAAAAACAAAAGAAACAGCAAAAAAATGATCATTTCATACAAAATGAAGAAGAACAGTTAAAAAAACTACTCGGATTAGATGTAGAAATCAAACTATCTAAAAAAGACAGTGGAAAAATCATTATTTCTTTTTCAAATCAAGAAGAATACAGTAGAATTATCAACAGCCTGAAATAAGGCTGTTCTTTTATTTTTTTATCTCACAAGGTTATCCACTATTTTTTTCGATAAAAAGCTTAATAAATCAATAGTTTTTAATTTTATCCCCAACCTGTGGATAAAACTTGATAACATTGTGGATTATTTTTTACAGCTTGTGGAAAATTCTTTCTATCTATGGTAAAATAAGTCTAGTATTAAACTTTTAAACAAGTAGTAAAGGAGGAGAACGGATTGAGAGAAAGACAATTTTGGAATCGTATCTTAGAATTTGCACAAGAAAGACTGACTCGATCCATGTATGATTTCTATGCTATTCAAGCTGAACTCATCAAGGTAGAAGAAAATGTTGCTACTATATTTTTACCCCGATCTGAAATGGAAATGGTCTGGGAAAAACAACTAAAAGATATTATTGTAGTAGCTGGTTTTGAAATTTATGATGCTGAAATAACTCCCCACTATATTTTCACTAAACCTCAAGATACGACTATCTCACAAGTTGAAGAAGCTACAAATTCAACTATTTATGACTATAGTCCAAAGTTAGCATCTATTCCTTATTCGGAGACTGGATTAAAAGAGAAGTATACCTTTGATAATTTTATCCAAGGAGATGGAAATGTTTGGGCAAAATCTGCTGCTTTAGCTGTTTCAGAGGATCTTGCTTTGACCTATAACCCTCTTTTTATCTATGGAGGACCAGGCCTTGGTAAGACTCACCTATTAAATGCTATTGGTAATGAAATTCTAAAAAACATTCCTGATGCGCGTGTTAAATATATCCCTGCTGAAAGCTTTATTAACGACTTCCTAGATCACTTAAGACTAGGAGAAATGGAAAAGTTTAAAAAAACTTACCGTAGCCTTGATCTTTTACTGATTGATGATATTCAATCTTTAAGTGGTAAAAAAGTCGCAACACAAGAAGAATTTTTTAATACCTTTAATGCCCTTCACGACAAGCAAAAACAAATTGTTCTAACCAGTGACAGAAGTCCAAAACATCTGGAAGGCCTTGAAGAAAGACTTGTCACGCGCTTTAGTTGGGGATTAACCCAGCATATTACACCTCCTGAATTTGAAACTCGTATTGCCATTTTACAAAGTAAGACAGAACATTTAGGCTATAATTTCCAAAACGATACTTTAGAATACTTAGCAGGTCAATTTGATTCAAATGTTCGAGACCTTGAGGGAGCAATTAATGACATCACCTTAGTTGCTAGAGTAAAGAAAATCAAAGATATTACGATTGATGTTGCTGCAGAAGCTATTAGAGCTCGAAAACAAGATGTTAGCCAAATCCTCGTCATTCCAATTGATAAAATTCAAGCTGAAGTAGGTAACTTCTATGGAGTTAGTGTCAAAGAAATGAAGGGAAGCAGGCGCCTTCAAAATATTGTTTTAGCCCGTCAAGTAGCCATGTATTTATCTAGAGAACTAACAGATAATAGTCTTCCAAAAATTGGGAAAGAATTTGGTGGAAAAGACCATACAACAGTCATTCATGCCCATGCCAAAATTAAATCTTTGATTGATGAAGACGATAATTTACGTTTAGAAATTGAATCAATCAGAAAGAAAATCAAATAACTTGTGGATAACTTTCGCTTTTCTATCTTTTTTATCCACATTTTTTAAACAAGCCAAAAAACTTGCTATAACTTACTTTTAGTCTGTTTTCCACAGATTTCACAGACTCTATTATTACTATTATCCTTCTAATACTAAAAATAAATAAAGGAGAATCCATGATTCATTTTTCAATTAATAAAAATTTATTTCTACAAGCCTTAAATACTACTAAGAGAGCTATTAGTTCTAAAAATGCTATTCCTATTTTATCAACTGTTAAAATTGACGTGACCAATGAAGGTGTTACTTTAATTGGATCAAATGGTCAAATTTCAATTGAAAATTTTATTTCTCAAAAAAATGAAGATGCTGGTTTGTTAATTACTTCTTTAGGTTCGATCCTTCTTGAAGCTTCTTTCTTTATCAATGTTGTATCTAGTCTTCCAGATGTGACTCTTGATTTTAAAGAAATTGAACAAAATCAAATTGTTTTAACTAGCGGCAAATCAGAAATTACCCTAAAAGGAAAAGATAGCGAACAATATCCACGAATCCAAGAAATTTCAGCAAGCACTCCTTTGATTCTTGAAACAAAATTGCTCAAGAAAATTATCAATGAAACAGCTTTTGCTGCAAGTACACAAGAGAGTCGTCCAATTTTGACAGGTGTTCATTTTGTATTGAGCCAACACAAAGAGTTAAAAACAGTTGCAACAGACTCTCATCGTCTAAGTCAGAAGAAATTAACGCTTGAGAAAAATAGTGATGATTTTGATGTAGTGATTCCTAGTCGTTCTCTACGCGAATTTTCAGCGGTATTTACAGATGATATTGAAACTGTAGAGATTTTCTTTGCCAACAATCAAATCCTCTTTAGAAGTGAAAATATTAGCTTCTATACTCGTTTGTTAGAAGGTAACTATCCTGATACAGATCGCTTGATTCCAACAGACTTTAATACTACAATCACTTTTGATGTGGTAAACTTGCGTCAGTCAATGGAACGTGCTCGTCTTTTATCAAGTGCGACTCAAAATGGTACTGTGAAACTTGAAATTAAAGGTGGGGTTGTTAGTGCTCATGTTCACTCTCCAGAAGTTGGTAAAGTAAACGAAGAAATCGATACTGATCAGGTGACTGGTGAAGATTTGACTATTAGTTTCAACCCAACTTATTTGATTGATTCTCTTAAGGCTTTAAATAGCGAAAAGGTGACCATTAGCTTTATCTCAGCTGTTCGTCCATTTACTCTTGTGCCAGCAGATACTGACGAGGACTTCATGCAGCTCATTACACCAGTCCGTACAAATTAAGTGAAAGAGGTTGAGCTTAGCTCGCCTCTTTTATGATATAATCGAAAAAGAAAAGGAGAGTAGCTATGTATCAAGTTGGAAATTTTGTTGAAATGAAAAAACCACACGCTTGTACCATCAAGTCAACAGGTAAAAAGGCTAATCGTTGGGAAATTACACGTGTAGGAGCAGATATCAAAATCAAATGTAGTAATTGTGACCATGTTGTCATGATGGGGCGCTATGATTTTGATCGAAAAATGAATAAAATTATTGACTAAGAAGCCTTAGTTAGAGGGTTAGCAAGTTTTCCCTTTTTGTGTTATAATATTAGGGATTGAAATGAAAACGGAGAATAAGAAAATATGGCTTTAACAGCAGGTATCGTTGGTTTGCCAAACGTTGGTAAATCAACACTATTTAATGCAATTACAAAAGCAGGAGCAGAGGCAGCAAACTACCCATTTGCGACTATTGATCCAAATGTTGGAATGGTAGAAGTTCCAGATGAACGCCTCCAAAAATTAACGGAAATGATTACTCCTAAAAAGACAGTTCCAACAACATTTGAATTTACAGATATTGCAGGGATTGTAAAAGGAGCTTCAAAAGGAGAAGGGCTAGGGAATAAATTCTTGGCCAATATTCGTGAAGTAGATGCGATCGTTCACGTAGTTCGTGCTTTTGATGATGAAAATGTGATGCGCGAGCAAGGACGTGAAGATGCCTTTGTGGATCCACTTGCAGATATTGATACAATTAATCTGGAATTGATTCTTGCTGACTTAGAATCAGTCAATAAGCGTTACGCGCGTGTAGAAAAGATGGCACGTACGCAAAAAGATAAAGAATCAGTAGCAGAATTTAATGTTCTTCAAAAGATTAAACCTGTTCTTGAAGATGGGAAATCAGCTCGTACAATCGAGTTTACAGATGAAGAACAAAAAGTTGTCAAAGGTCTCTTCCTTTTGACAACTAAACCAGTTCTTTATGTTGCCAATGTAGATGAGGATGTAGTTTCAGATCCAGATTCTATCGACTATGTCAAACAAATTCGAAAATTTGCAGCGACAGAAAATGCTGAAGTGGTAGTTATTTCTGCGCGTGCTGAGGAAGAAATTTCTGAGTTAGACGAAGAAGACAAGCAAGAGTTTCTTGAAGCACTTGGGTTGACAGAATCAGGCGTTGACAAGTTGACTCGTGCAGCTTATCACTTACTTGGACTGGGAACTTACTTCACAGCTGGTGAAAAAGAAGTTCGAGCTTGGACATTTAAACGTGGTATGAAGGCTCCTCAAGCAGCTGGTATTATCCACTCAGACTTTGAAAAAGGCTTTATTCGTGCAGTTACCATGTCATATGAGGATCTAGTGAAATACGGATCTGAAAAGGCCGTAAAAGAAGCTGGACGCTTGCGTGAAGAAGGTAAAGAATATATCGTTCAAGATGGCGATATCATGGAATTCCGCTTTAATGTCTAAAAAATTAATAAATAGTGTCAATTAGGTTGGAAAAAAATTCCAACCCTTTTGGCTTTTGAAAGGAAAAATAAATGACCAAATTACTTGTAGGCTTGGGAAATCCAGGGGATAAATATTTTGAAACAAAACACAATGTTGGTTTTATGTTGATTGACCAACTAGCGAAAAAACAGAATGTCACTTTTACAAATGATAAGATATTTCAAGCTGATCTAGCATCTTTTTTCTTCAATGGAGAAAAAATTTATCTAGTCAAACCAACGACCTTTATGAATGAAAGTGGAAAAGCAGTTCATGCTTTATTGGCTTACTATGGTTTGGATATTAAAGATTTACTCGTTATTTACGACGACCTTGACATGGAAGTTGGGAAAATTCGTTTAAGAGCAAAGGGCTCAGCAGGTGGTCATAATGGTATCAAGTCTATTATTCAACATATAGGGACTCAGACCTTTAATCGTGTTAAGATTGGAATCGGAAGACCTAAAAATGGCATGTCAGTTGTTAACCATGTTTTGAGTACATTTGATAAGGATGATTATATTGGTATTTTACAGTCTATTGACAAAGTTGACGATTCTGTAAACTACTATTTACAAGAGAAAAACTTTGAAAAAACGATGCAGAGGTATAACGGATAAATGGTGACCTTATTAGATTTATTCTCAGAAAATGATCAAATAAAAAAATGGCATCAAAATCTGACAGATAAGAAAAGACAATTAATGTTAGGTTTGTCAACTTCTACAAAAGCTTTAGCAATTGCTAGTAGTTTGAGACAGGAAGATAAGATTGTGTTATTGACGTCAACTTATGGAGAAGCAGAAGGGCTTATTAGTGATCTTATTTCTATCTTGGGTGAGGAACTTGTCTATCCATTTTTGGTAGATGATTCTCCTATGGTAGAGTTTTTGATGTCTTCACAAGAAAAAATTATCTCACGGATTGAAGCCTTGCGTTTTTTGAGTGATCCGTCTAAGAAAGGGATCTTAGTTTGTAATATTGCAGCAAGTCGATTGTTTTTACCTTCTCCCAATGTATTTAAAGATAGTATTGTAAAAATATCAGTGGGTGAAGAATATGACCAAAACGCACTTATCCATCAGTTAAAAGAAATCGGTTATCGAAAGGTTACACAAGTACAAACTCAAGGAGAATTTAGTCTTCGAGGAGATATTTTAGATATTTTTGAAATATCCCAGTTAGAACCTTGCCGAATTGAGTTTTTTGGTGATGAAGTAGATGGAATTCGTACTTTTGAAGTCGAAACACAATTATCGAAAGAAAATCAGTCAGAATTCACCATCTTTCCAGCTAGTGATATGTTTTTGAGAGAAAAGGATTATCAACGAGGACAGTCAGCTTTAGAAAAGCAAATTTCAAAGACTCTATCACCGATTTTAAAATCCTATCTAGAAGAAATTTTGTCAAGTTTTCATCAAAAACAAGTGCATTTAGATTCTAGGAAGTTTTTATCTTTATGCTATGACAAGACATGGACTGTCTTTGATTATATTGAAAAAGATACGCCAATATTCTTTGATGATTATCAAAAATTGATGAATCAGTATGAAGTCTTTGAAAGAGAATTAGCGCAATACTTTACAGAAGAGTTACAGAATAGTAAAGCATTTTCTGAGATGCACTATTTTGCAGATACTGAGCAAATCTATAAAAAACAAAGTCCAGTGACCTTTTTCTCTAATCTGCAAAAGGGGTTAGGAAATCTCAAGTTTGATCACATTTATCAATTTAATCAATATCCCATGCAAGAGTTTTTCAATCAATTTTCTTTTCTAAAAGAAGAAATTGAACGATACAAAAAAATGGACTACACTATTATCTTGCAGTCTAGCAATTCAATGGGAAGTAAAACATTGGAGGATGTTTTAGAAGAATACCAGATTAAATTGGATTCCAGAGATAAGTCAAGTATCTGTAAAGAATCTGTAAACTTAATAGAGGGCAATCTCAGACATGGTTTTCATTTTGTAGATGAAAAGATTTTATTTATAACTGAACATGAGATTTTTCAAAAGAAATTAAAACGTCGTTTTCGAAGACAACATGTTTCAAATGCGGAGCGCTTAAAAGATTATAATGAACTTGAAAAAGGCGATTACGTTGTTCACCATATCCATGGAATTGGTCAATATCTAGGGATTGAAACAATTGAAATCAAGGGGCTTCACCGCGATTATGTCAGTGTTCAATATCAAAATGGTGATCAAATCTCTATCCCAGTAGAACAGATTCATCTACTGTCTAAATATGTTTCAAGTGATGGTAAAGCGCCAAAACTTAATAAATTAAATGATGGTCATTTTAAGAAGGCTAAGCAAAAAGTTAAGAATCAGGTAGAGGATATAGCAGACGATTTAATCAAACTCTATTCTGAGCGTAGTCAGTTGAAAGGTTATGCTTTTTCAGCTGATGATGAAGAGCAAGATGCTTTTGATGATGCTTTTCTTTATGTTGAAACAGATGATCAACTTCGTAGTATCGAGGAAATCAAGAGAGATATGCAGAATTCTCAACCAATGGATCGACTTTTAGTTGGGGATGTTGGTTTTGGAAAGACTGAAGTTGCAATGCGTGCAGCCTTTAAGGCTGTCAATGATCACAAACAGGTGGTCGTTCTAGTTCCTACGACAGTTTTAGCGCAACAGCACTACACGAATTTTAAGGAACGGTTCCAAAATTTTGCTGTTAATATTGATGTGTTGAGTCGCTTTAGAAGTAAAAAAGAGCAGACTGAAACACTTGAAAAATTGAAAAACGGTCAAGTTGATATTTTGATTGGAACCCATCGGGTTTTGTCAAAAGATGTTGTGTTTGCTGATTTGGGCTTGATGATTATTGATGAGGAACAACGATTTGGTGTCAAGCATAAGGAAACCTTGAAAGAATTGAAAAAACAAGTGGATGTCCTAACCTTGACAGCAACGCCAATTCCTCGTACGCTTCATATGTCTATGCTGGGAATAAGAGATTTATCTGTTATTGAAACTCCTCCAACCAATCGCTATCCTGTTCAAACCTATGTTTTAGAAAAGAATGATAGTGTTATTCGTGATGCGGTCTTGCGTGAAATGGAGCGTGGAGGTCAAGTTTACTATCTTTACAACAAAGTTGACACAATTGATCAGAAGGTTTCAGAATTACAGGAGTTAATTCCAGAGGCTTCGATTGGTTATGTTCATGGTCGCATGAGTGAAATCCAGTTGGAAAATACTCTATTAGACTTTATTGAGGGACAGTATGATATCTTGGTGACGACTACCATTATTGAGACAGGGGTGGACATTCCAAATGCCAATACCTTATTTATTGAAAATGCGGACCATATGGGCTTGTCAACCTTGTATCAGTTAAGAGGAAGAGTAGGTCGTAGTAATCGTATTGCTTATGCCTATCTCATGTATCGTCCAGAAAAATCAATTAGTGAAGTCTCTGAAAAGAGATTAGAAGCAATCAAAGGATTTACAGAATTGGGCTCAGGATTTAAGATTGCTATGCGAGATCTTTCTATTCGTGGAGCAGGAAATCTCCTAGGAAAATCCCAGTCTGGTTTCATTGATTCTGTTGGTTTTGAATTGTATTCGCAGTTACTAGAGGAAGCTATTGCTAAACGAAACGGGAATGCTAACACAAGAACCAAAGGAAATGCTGAGTTGATTTTACAAATTGATGCTTATCTTCCTGATACTTATATTTCAGACCAACGACATAAGATTGAAATTTATAAAAAAATTCGTCAAATTGACAACTGTGTCAATTATGAAGAGTTACAAGAAGAGTTGATGGACCGCTTTGGAGAATACCCAAATGTTGTTGCCTATCTTTTAGAGATTGGTTTGGTTAAGTCTTATCTTGATAAGGTATTTGTTCAACGTGTGGAAAGAAAAGAGAACAAGATTACAGTTCAATTTGAAAAAGTCACTCAGCGGCTGTTCTTGGCTCAAGATTATTTTAAAGCTTTATCGGCAACAAACTTAAAAGCAGCTATGGCTGAGAATGAAGGATTAATGGAGCTTGTATTTGATGTCCGAAATAAGAAAGATTATGAAATTTTAGAAGGTCTGCTGATTTTTGGAGAAAGTTTATTAGAGCTAAAAGAGTTGAAAGACGGTAATTCCTTATAACATTTTTCTTCTATAAAATAGATAAAAATGGTACAATAATAATTTGAGGTAATAAAGATGAGATTAGACAAATATTTAAAAGTATCACGAATTATCAAGCGTCGTACAGTCGCAAAGGAAGTAGCAGATAAAGGTAGAATCAAGGTGAATGGGATCTTGGCCAAAAATTCAACGGATTTGAAAGTTAATGACCAAGTTGAAATTCGTTTTGGTAATAAGTTGCTACTTGTAAAAGTACTGGAGATGAAAGATAGCACAAAAAAAGAAGATGCAGCGGGCATGTATGAAATTATCAGCGAAACACGGGTAGAAGAAAATGTCTAAAAATATCGTACAATTGAATAATTCTTTTATTCAAAATGAACACCAACGTCGTCGCTATCTGATGAAGGAAAGACAAAAACGTAATCGTTTCATGGGTTGGGTTCTGATTTTGATGATTTTGTTGTTCATTTTACCAACTTATAATCTTGCTCAAAGCTATCAGCAATTACTCCAAAGACGTCAACAGTTGTCAGACTTGCAAACTCAGTATCAAACCTTGAGTGATGAAAAGGAGAAGGAGACAGCTTTTGCTACAAAGTTGAAAGATGAAGATTACGCTGCTAAATACATGCGTGCAAAATATTATTATTCTAAGAATCGGGAAGCAGTTTATACGATTCCTGACTTGCTCCCAAGGTGATAAGATGGAAAATTTATTAGATGTAATTGAGCAATTTTTGAGTCTATCGGATGAAAAGCTGGAAGAGTTAGCTGATAAAAATCAATTATTGCGTTTACAAGAAGAAAAGGAAAGGAAGAATGCGTAAATTCTTAATTATTTTGTTGCTACCGAGTTTTTTGACCATTTCAAAAGTTGTTAGTACAGAAAAAGAAGTCGTCTATACTTCTAAAGAAATTTATTACCTTTCACAGTCTGACTTTGGTATTTATTTTAGAGAAAAGCTAAATTCTCCTATGGTTTATGGAGAAGTTCCTGTTTATGCGAATGAAGATTTAGTTGTAGAATCTGGAAAGTTAACTCCAAAAACAAGTTTCCAAATAACTGAGTGGCGCTTAAATAAACAAGGAATTCCAGTATTTAAGTTATCCAACCATCAATTTATAGCTGCAGACAAACGTTTTTTATACGATCAGTCAGAGGTAACTTCTACAATAAAAAAAGTATGGTTAGAATCTGATTTTAAACTGTACAATAGCCCCTATGATTTGAAAGAAGTGAAATCATCCTTATCAGCCTATTCTCAGGTATCAATCGATAAGACCATGTTTGTAGAAGGAAGAGAATTTCTACATATTGATCAGGCTGGATGGGTAGCTAAAGAATCAACTTCTGAAGAAGATAATCGGATGAGTAAAGTCCAAGAAATGTTATCGGAAAAATATCAGAAGGATTCATTTTCTATTTATGTTAAGCAACTGACTACTGGAAAAGAAGCTGGTATCAATCAAGATGAAAAGATGTATGCAGCTAGCGTTTTAAAACTCCCTTATCTCTACTATACGCAAGAAAAAATAAATGAGGGTCTGTATCAGTTAGATACGACTGTAAAATACATATCAGCAGTTAATGATTTTCCAGGTTCTTATAAACCAGAGGGAAGTGGTAGTCTTCCTAAAAAAGAGGATAATAAAGAGTATTCTCTCAAGGACTTAATAACGAAAGTATCTAAAGAATCGGATAATGTAGCTCATAACATATTGGGATATTACATTTCAAACCAATCTGATACCATATTCAAATCCAAAATGTCTGCTATTATGGGAGATAATTGGGATCTAAAAGAAAAATTGATTTCTTCTAAAATGGCAGGGAAAGTCATGGAAGCTATTTATAACCAAAATGGATTTGTATTGGAGTCTTTGACTAAAACAGATTTTGATAATCAGCGAATTGCCAAAGGTGTTTCTGTGAAGGTAGCTCATAAAATTGGGGATGCAGACGAATTTGAGCATGATACGGGTGTTGTCTATGCAGATTCTCCATTTGTTCTTTCAATTTTCACTAAAAATTCTGATTATGATACGATTTCTCAGATAGCTAAAGATGTTTATGAGGTTCTAAAATGAGGGAACAGGATTTTTTAAATCATTTTCTCAAGAAGGGTTATTTCAAAAAACATACTAAGGTGGTGCTAGCTCTTTCTGGTGGATTAGATTCTATGTTTCTATTTACGGTATTGTCTACTTATCAAGAAGAGTTGGGAATTGAACTGACTTTAGCTCATGTGAATCATAAGCAGAGAGTAGAATCAGATTGGGAAGAAAAGGAATTAAGGAAGTTGGCTGCTGAAGCTGGACTTCCTATTTATGTCAGCAATTTTTCAGGAAAATTTTCAGAAGCGCGTGCACGAAATTTTCGTTATGATTTTTTTCAAGAGGTCATGAAAAAGACAGGTGCGACAGCCTTAGTCACTGCCCACCATGCGGATGACCAGGTGGAAACGATTTTGATGCGTTTGATTCGAGGAACTCGTTTGCGCTATCTATCAGGAATTAAGGAGAAGCAAGTGGTCGGAGATATAGAAATTCTTAGGCCCTTCTTGCATTTTCAGAAAAAAGATTTTCTACCAATTTTTCACTTTGAAGATACATCAAATAAGGAAAATCATTATTTTCGTAATCGTATTCGAAATTCTTATTTACCAGAATTAGAAAAAGAAAATCCTCGATTTAGAGATGCAATCTTAAGCATAGGCAATGAAATTTTAGATTATGACCTAGCTATAGCTGAATTATCTAAGAATATTGATGTGAAAAATTTACAACAGTTATTGTCTTATTCTGAGTCAACACAAAGAGTTTTACTTCAAACTTATCTGAATCGTTTTCCAGATTTGAATCTTACAAAAGCTCAGTTTGATGAAGTTCGGCAGATTTTAAAATCTAAAAGCCAGTATCGTCATCCGCTTAAAAATGGTTATGAATTGATAAAAGAGTACCAACATTTTCAGATTTGTAAAATCGGTCCTCAGGCTGATGAAAAGGAAGATGAACTTGTGTTACACTATCAAAATCAGGTAGCTTATCAAGGATATTTATTTTCCTTTGGACTTCCTTTAGAAGGTGAATCAATTCAACAAATACCTGTTTCACGCGAAACATCCATATACATTCGTCATCGAAAAACAGGAGATGTTTTGATTCAAAATGGGCATAGAAAAAAACTCAGACGTCTATTTATTGATTTGAAAATCCCTATGGAAAAGCGAAAATCTGCTCTGATTATTGAACAATTTGGTGAAATTGTCTCAATTTTGGGAATTGCGACCAGTAATTTGAGTAAAAACACGAAAAATGATATAATGAACACTGTACTTTATATAGAAAAAATAGATAGGTAAAAAAATGTTAGAAAACGATATTAAAAAAATCCTCGTTTCACACGATGAAATTACAGAAGCTGCTAAAAAATTAGGTGCTCAACTCACTAAAGACTATGCAGGAAAAAATCTAATTTTAGTTGGAATTTTAAAAGGATCTATTCCTTTTATGGCTGAATTGATTAAACATATCGACACACATATTGAAATGGACTTCATGATGGTTTCTAGCTATCATGGTGGAACAGCAAGTAGCGGTGTGATCAATATTAAGCAAGATGTAACTCAAGATATCAAAGGAAGACATGTTCTATTTGTAGAGGATATCATCGATACAGGTCAAACTTTGAAGAATTTACGAGATATGTTTATTGAAAGAGAAGCTGCTTCTGTTAAAATTGCAACCTTGTTGGATAAACCAGAGGGACGTGTTGTAGAAATTGAAGCTGATTATACCTGCTTTACTATTCCAAATGAGTTTGTAGTAGGTTATGGTTTAGATTACAAAGAAAATTATCGTAACCTTCCTTATGTTGGAGTATTGAAAGAAGAAGTATATTCAAATTAGAAAGAACAATTTTTAATGAAAAAACAAAATAATGGTTTAATTAAAAATCCTTTTCTATGGTTATTACTTATTTTTCTCCTAGTTACAGGTTATCAGTATTTTAGTACAGGTAGTGTTGCAGGGAAAAGTGAGCAAATTAATTATACAGAATTGGTAAAAGAAATTACCGATGACAATGTAAAAGAATTAACCTACCAACCAAATGGCAGTGTTATCGAAGTTTCAGGTGTTTATAAAAATCCTAAAACAAGTAAAGAAGAAACAGGTATCCAGTTCTTTTCTCCTTCTGCCACAACAGTAGAGAAATTTTCAAGTATTATTCTTCCTTCAGATACTACAGTATCCGAATTGCAAAAACTTGCTTCTGACCATAAAGCGGAAGTAACTGTTAAGCATGAAAGTTCAAGTGGTATGTGGATTAATATTCTTGTATCCATTGTGCCATTCGGTATTCTTTTCTTCTTCCTATTCTCTATGATGGGAAATATGGGAGGAAATAATAGCCGTAATCCAATGAGTTTTGGACGTAGTAAGGCTAAAGCTGCAAATAAAGAAGATATTAAAGTAAGATTTTCAGATGTTGCTGGAGCTGAGGAAGAAAAACAAGAATTAGTTGAAGTCGTTGAATTCTTAAAAGATCCAAAACGATTTACAAAACTTGGGGCCCGTATTCCAGCAGGTGTTCTTTTGGAGGGACCTCCGGGAACAGGTAAGACGTTACTTGCTAAGGCAGTTGCTGGAGAAGCTGGTGTTCCATTCTTTAGTATCTCAGGTTCTGACTTTGTAGAAATGTTTGTCGGAGTTGGAGCTAGTCGTGTTCGTTCTCTTTTCGAAGATGCCAAAAAAGCAGCACCAGCTATCATCTTTATCGATGAAATTGATGCTGTTGGCCGTCAACGTGGAGTCGGTCTCGGTGGAGGTAATGATGAACGTGAGCAAACCTTGAACCAACTTTTGATTGAGATGGATGGTTTTGAGGGAAATGAAGGAATTATTGTCATTGCTGCGACAAACCGTTCAGATGTACTCGACCCTGCCCTTTTGCGTCCAGGACGTTTTGATAGAAAAGTATTGGTTGGCCGTCCTGATGTTAAAGGTCGTGAAGCAATATTGAAAGTTCATGCTAAGAATAAGCCTTTAGCAGAAGATGTTGATTTGAAATTAGTGGCTCAACAAACTCCAGGTTTTGTTGGTGCTGATTTAGAGAATGTATTGAATGAAGCGGCCTTGGTTGCTGCTCGTCGCAATAAATCAATCATTGATGCCTCAGATATTGATGAAGCAGAAGATAGAGTTATTGCTGGACCTTCTAAGAAAGATAAGACAGTTTCACAAAAAGAACGTGAATTGGTTGCCTACCATGAGGCAGGACATACTATTGTTGGTCTAGTCTTGTCGAATGCCCGTGTTGTCCATAAGGTCACAATTGTACCACGTGGTCGTGCAGGTGGTTATATGATTGCACTTCCTAAAGAGGATCAAATGCTTCTATCTAAAGAAGATATGAAAGAGCAATTGGCTGGCTTGATGGGGGGACGTGTAGCTGAAGAAATTATCTTTAATGTCCAGACTACAGGAGCTTCAAACGACTTTGAACAAGCGACTCAAATGGCGCGTGCAATGGTTACAGAGTACGGTATGAGTGAAAAACTTGGCCCAGTACAATATGAAGGAAATCATGCTATGTTTGGTGCACAAAGCCCTCAAAAATCAATTTCGGAACAAACAGCTTATGAAATTGACGAAGAGGTTCGTTCATTATTGAATGAGGCACGAAATAAAGCCGCTGAAATTATTCAGTCAAATCGTGAAACTCACAAGTTGATTGCAGAAGCATTATTGAAATACGAAACATTGGATAGTACACAAATTAAATCTCTTTACGAAACAGGAAAGATGCCTGAAACAGTCGAGGAGGAATCTCATGCACTATCCTATGATGAAGTAAAGTCAAAAATGAATGATGAGAAATAACCCTAAGAGAGGCAAGCCCTCTCTTTTTTGTGCAGTTGAGGCGGTAAAGGGTGCAGAATAGATGAAATGAACCCAATTAGCTTCTTGATTTGTTAAACTGTATCTAGAAAGGGGAACATTATGATTAAAGAATTATATGAAGAAGTCCAAGGAATTGTATACAAGTGTAGAAATGAATATTACCTTCATTTATGGGAGTTATCGGACTGGGACCAAGAGGGAATGATCTGTCTACATGAATTGATTAGTAAAGAAGAAGGATTGATAGAAGATATTCCACGCTTACGTAAATATTTCAAAACCAAGTTTCGTAATCGAATTCTAGACTATCTCCGTAAACAAGAAAGTCAAAAACGAAGATATGATAAAGAGCCTTATGAAGAAGTAGGTGAGATTAGTCATCGTATAAGTGAGGGAGGTCTATGGCTAGATGATTATTATCTCTTTCATGAAACACTAAGAGATTATAGAAACAAACAAACTAAAGAGCACCAAGAAGAGTTAGATCGCGTTTTAAGAGAAGAACGATTCCGAGGACGTCAAAGAGTATTAAGAGACTTGCGTATTGTGTTTAAAGAGTTTGCTATCCGTATCCATTAGGAAGCTATGCAAAAAAATGAAAAAAAGTTTACAAAAGGTGTTGACAAGTTTGAAAAAGGCTGTATAATAGTAAG